>JANMZR010000142.1:0-13591 GCA_031383555.1 Cytophagaceae bacterium
AGTGGTGGTTACTTGCAATTATCGGTTAAATGTATTCGGTTTTTTGGCCCATCCCGAGCTTTCAGCAGAGGCATCTTACAAAGGTTCAGGTAATTATGGCATGCTCGATCAAGCCGCTGCCCTAAAATGGGTGAGTAAAAACATCGCAGCTTTTGGTGGCGACCCAAAGAAAATTACAATTGCAGGTGAGTCTGCAGGATCCATTGCGGTGAGCATGCAAATGAGCTCGCCCCTTTCAAGAAACCTCATTGCTGGCGCTATTGGCGAAAGTGGTGCTGGTATAAAACCAACTATGGCACCAATTCCATTAGCTGAAGCCGAAAAAACTGGGCTTGAGTTTGCCAAGGCTGCAGGAGTTAAAAACATCAAAGAATTGAGAGCACTGTCGGCCCGAGATATTTATGAAATTTATGACGAGAATAGAAAATTTGCCTTCCCAATAGTGATAGACAACTATTTTATGCCAAAACCGTTGCCACAAATATTTGCAGCCAAAGAGCAAGCGCAAGTGCCGCTATTATTGGGTTGGAACTCTGCTGAAATACCCGGTCAAGCTTTTATGCAAGGCAAACCATATACGGAAGAAAACTATAAAAATCGATTAAAAACTGACTATCCTGCTGATTATGAGGAGGCTTTGAAATTGTATCCATCAAGTTCTGAGAGAGAAATTGAGCTTTCGGCAACAGCTTTGGCAGCTGACAGATTTATCGTTTATAGCACATGGAAATGGTTCGATTTGCACAGAAAAAATAGCTCACAACCCGTTTATAGGTATTTATATAGCAAACTTCGGCCAGCATTGGTCGATAATTCTATGGCAGCTGGCTTGGCTGGAGGCACGGCCAAGAAAGACCCGAACGCTCCTGTGCCTCCCAAAGCGGTAGGTGCGCCACATGCCTGCGAGATCGAATATTGCATGGGTAATTTGGATAAAATTAAAGAATTCGCCTGGACTGCCGACGATTATAAAGTGTCGGACACAATGCTCAATTATTTTGCTAATTTTATCAAAACAGGTAACCCCAATGGAGCAAAACTTCCTGAATGGACAGTTGCAAAAGCAGGGGACCAAACACCACCTGTGATGATAATTGATGTAGAGTCAAAAACTGTAAAAGCGGAAAATGACGCCCGATTTGAGTTTATGGATAGAATGTTTAAGAATAAATATAATAACTGATGGTGATTTTCAAATATTTCTCCAATTAAAATCCAATTAAACATGAAATTAAAATTTGTAATAGGTATCAGTTTTTTAGGAGCAATTTTAGCCATAACTGCTTGGAAATCAGACAATCCTAAATATGTCAATTGGGCTGAATATTTAGGGGGTGCAGATAGAAATCATTATTCTGAATTGACAGAAATCAATAGAGAAAATGTATCAACACTAAAATTAACTTGGACCTATTCTTTGCCAGACTCTGGCCAAATGCAGGTGAATCCTTTGGTTATTGATGGAGTAGTTTATGGAGTGAGTGCCACAGTTCAGCCGTTTGCTCTTGATGCCGTTACAGGGAAAAATATTTGGACATTCGACGAAAAAATCAACAATTGGGCAAGTACTTCTCGTGGATTGGCTTACTGGACGGATGGAAATGAAAAGCGACTTTTACACACCATTGGGCCCTATTTATATGCTATTGATGCCCGAACGGGCAAAAAAATACCAAGCTTTGGCGAGAATGGTAGGATCGATTTGCATAACGGTTTACCAGAAATTGCCAAAGAAAAGTTTGTTTTATCAAATACACCAGGCACTATTTATGAAGACTTGATAGTAATGCCTGTTCGGTTATCGGAAGGTGAAGATGCCGCCCCTGGCGATATTATAGCCTATAATGTAAAAACTGGCAAATTGGCTTGGACCTTTCATACCATCCCGTACCCAGGGGAGTATGGCTATGATACCTTCCCCAAAGATGCCTTTAAAAACACGACTGGAGTTGGAGCCGCTAATTGTTGGGCTGGTATGGCTTTAGATAAGAAAAGAGGCATAATTTATGTGCCTACTGGTTCGGCAGCTTACGACTTTTATGGTGGCAACAGAAAAGGGAAAAATCTATTTGCAAATTGCCTTTTAGCACTCAATGCACGTACAGGCAAGCGGCTTTGGCATTATCAAACAATGCATCATGATATATGGGATAGGGATCACCCGGCTCCACCCAATTTGATAACTGTAAAACACAATGGCAAAATGGTGGACGCAGTGGCACAAATGACCAAACAAGGCTATGTCTTTTTGTTTGATAGAGTAACGGGAAAGCCTCTTTTTCCAATAAATGAGTTAGCTGCCCCAAAGTCTGATATTCCTGGTGAAACTACCTGGCCTAGCCAGCCAATACCTTCAAAGCCAGCACCTTATGCACGACAGTCATTCGAACTTAAAGACGACGATATAAGCCAGTATGCTGAAAATAGGGAAGAGCTTTTAAAGAAATTTAAAACCTATAAACGAAATCAGTTTGCGGCACCCTCTCGTGAGGGCACGGTAATATTGCCAGGCTACGATGGCGGAGCCGAATGGGGAGGGACAGCCGCAGACCCTGAGGGAATTATTTATGTAAATAGCAACGAAATGGCTTGGATTTTGAATATTGTTGAAAGGCCTAAAAATTCAGAACTGGCCGCCTTACCATTAGGTGAGCGTACCTACATTACAACCTGCATTCAATGCCATGGCAAAGACCTAAAGGGAAACCCTAAAAGCAATTACCCTTCATTAGTAAATATTGGGAAAAAGCTTGACAGGCAGGCTATTACAGCTTTAGTAAATAATGGAAAAGGGATGATGCCGGGCTTTAATTTTCTTAAACCAGAAGAAAAACTGGCCTTAACAGAATATCTTTTAGGCATAGAAAAAAAGGAAATCACGGCAAATAATAACATAAAAGCCGAATATAAATCACCATATCTGAGTACAGGATATAATAAATTTTTAGATAAAAATGGCCACCCGGCGATTACTCCGCCATGGGGGACTTTAAATGCTATCGATTTAAATACAGGAGATTACCTATGGAAAATTCCTTTTGGAAATGAGCCAAATTTACCAGAAAAAGGCACAGGAACAGAAAACTACGGTGGGCCAGTAATTACAGCAAGCGGCTTACTTTTCATAGCTGCCACTAAAGATGGGATGTTCAGAGCATTTGATAAAAAGACAGGGAAATTACTTTGGGAAACTACCCTGCCTTTTGCTGCTTTCTCAACACCAGCCACCTATTCTGTAAATGGCAAACAATTTATCGTTTTATCATGCGGAGGCACCAAACTGGGCACTCCAAAGGGCAATATGTATGTGGCCTATGCGCTACCATGAGCTATTTTTTGTAAAAAATAACTATTATTTGCAGCGAAGCTTGGCTGGCCAACAAATAAGTGCTACCCGCTGTCCACTCATATAAAAACGACCCGCCGATGGCAGGGTCGCTTTTATACCGCTCCCATCGGGGCTATAAAACAATTTGGTCGGCTCCAACAAAGTTTTTTTTAAAATCGCAATCCTTTAAAATACTATTGCTTTTCTTTCAACTTTTCAATCTGCACAATTTCTCCTGTTGCTTTCTTTTTTAAAATCACTTTCACATCGCCATTGGGCAGTATTTCATCTTTGATAAACCAATGATCGGCATCGTATTCTTGGTAAACGGATGGCTTGGTTACTCCAACTTGTCCTCGCCAAAGCGGCAACTCAACTGGCTCCCAAAGCTTGGTTTTGGCTGATTTATAGGCTGCATCAATAACGGCATTTACAATATAGCCATCATAAAAAGTTTCGTTGGCTTCACGGCCTTCCTCAATGGCGTTGAACATATCAGTAAACATATTGGTATAGCCAAGCTCATGGGTTTCATCGCCCACTGGGAATAGCCAGCCTGTAGCTGATTCGGCTTTTTCGGCCACATAAGCACCTTCCCCTTTGCCTGTTGTGAACATTTCAAAGCCCGTTCTCAAGAAAGTATTTACCCAAATAGTGCCTTCAGTGCCCATCACTTCATCACGCAAATCCATGCCTCCACGGAAAGTCCAACTCACTTCAAACTGGCCAATAGCACCGTTTTCATATTTTACCAATCCAATCGCATGGTCCTCAGCATCTATAGGTTTCACTTGCGTATCAGCCCAACACATCACCTCAATAGGCCTGATATCTTTGCCAATAAAATTGCGAGATATCTCTATACAGTGGCAGCCTAAATCCAATATAGCACCACCTCCAGCTTTATCCAAATCCCAAAACCAGTCGGAGTGTGGACCGGGGTGTGTTTCACGGCTTTTCGCCCAAAGGATTCGACCAATTTGCCCTTTTTTCACTGATTCCAGCGACTTCATAAACTTAGGTGTATAACAGAGATCTTCCATGTAGCCCGCAAAAATTCCGGCCTCTTCAACCGCTTTGGTCATTTCCAAAGCTTCGGCGGAAGTACGGCCCAATGGCTTGGTGCAAAGTACTGCTTTTTTGTGTTTTACACAGAGCATTACGGCTTCCTTATGTACGAAATTGGGTGTGGCTATTACCACCACTTCCGTTTCTGGATGGGCGATAGCAGCCTCCATATCCGTGAAATAATGTGGAATTTGGTAGTCGGCAGCAAAGCGTTCTGCCGTCTCTTGCCTACGTGCATAGACCACATGCACACGATCCCTATTGCGCTGACCGTGAAGCGATTCAGCATAAAAACGGCCAATAAAGCCGCCACCTAAGATACAGATTTTCATTTGTTTTTGTTGTTATTTTTTTGAATTTGGACAAAATAAATGGGCCATTTACTAGCGTGGTACCCGCTTTCTGTTACAGTACCCCCGAAAATATCAAGGGGCATTTTTACGCCAATCGGGATTAGCAATTAGCTTTTCGGGCTATTAAATTACTTTTTTGATTGTATTTATAAACCCTTAAACTCCGTTAGTAGCTGCCTCCAAATTCAAGGATAAGCAGCGCCGTTGGTAGTTTTTAACAGGCCGAAAAAGATGATAAAAACATACTAACGACAACTGGTTAGTTTCTCTATGGAGGGATTATTTATTTATCATTTAAAACAGATTGAACTTTATTCAATATACTATTTAAAAAATTATAGGTTAATAAATTATCTTTAAATACTTCATATTCAAAACTTATAAATTCTATTAAAAATTCTTGAGATTTTACTTTTAATATAGGTAACATTTTCCCATCATAGTGAAAAAATAAATGTCCATGTACATATCTATCTCTGTCGTAAATATAATTTGTAAAAATGGCCGTAAAATTATTTCGCTTTTCTTTTGTATTCAGTTTCTCAATTACATGTAGGTCTGCGTTCGTTTTTATAATACAACTTAAAATATTTTTTAAATTGCCAAATGTAAGTTTATGAAAGTTATTATCAACATCGTAAATTAAACATTTTTTGCAATCACTATTTCTGTTACTGATTTCATTTATAGAATATTTTAATAAATATTTTTTTATTGTTTCCGATAAATCCCCATTAATAAACTCTCCAAGTCTGATTAATTTACCAACCCTATTTAAAACCGCTCTTGACATTTCCCAAAAATCATTATTTAGGGAGGCAGGATTAAAAAATACTGCGGGAGTCCCTTCAATTATATCAGTAGCTTTGGTAAACAACAGTGGAACCATTAAAATATCTGCTAGCTCATTGCTTTCCATTTCATATATGTCGTGTCTTATAAAAGTCTCTATATTTACCTCAGAGTTAGAAATTTCCAAAATTTTTGGTCTCTTAATATCGTTTTTCTTCATATATTTTTTTAGCCTCGGTTTGTGTAAACCTTTCTGTAAACACTGGCTTATCGTTTGGTGGGAACACAAACGAGGGCGGCGTGGCTTGTGGCTGATAGAGAATACTACCTTTCTGTTATCTTCAAATTATTATCAACTGTTATTTCAAATTTTATTTTTGAATTTTCTATTTTATCATCAATAATTATAAAATTTGAATTAAAGTTAATTTTCCCCCATTCAAAACTCCTAAATTTTTCTGGAATTGGAAGATTATTGATTAACATATCTTCAACAGAATAAAATATCAAATTATATATTGGAGTATTGCCCATAGACCCACCAGGTGGTGTTTCATAATAAATTAAATAATTCTTTTTATTAACAACAAACTTTTTGATGTTGGCATAACTAGATGCCATATCTCGATTTTCAGATACCATTCTTTTTAAGATATTATTTTTGAATTGAAATATTTCAAACTTCAATATATCGTAGTCAAATTCTCCATACTTATCTTTTTTTAGGTACCTAAAGGACATCCACAACTTGGAATTTTGATTATCGATTTGTTCTACATTTTGTATAATATCTATACCTGAACTAACCAATTCTGCCTTATTATTTTTTAAATAATTAAAAATATGTAGTTTTATTTCGTTTGAATTTTGAGCTAAAATAATGTTTGACACCAAGCATAAAGCAATAATATGAGAGAGGCTTTTTAGGCGAGAAATTTTTATTTGACACATTTTATACTTTTCTTTAAAAAAATTAATAGAATTAATTGCATTGATATGGGTCGTTTTCAAACGGTAAAACATTTCCTTCAACATCAACATGATAACATAGCCCTAAATTATGGGACACAACGCCGATAATATCAAACTTTGCCTTTGAACCACGTTCTGTATTAATGTATTCCGAAACATCTAAATACCCATTTGCTGGAATATTGTTTTTAATTATCTCTTTCATTCCATGTAATTGACCATTATCTTTTATGATAAGCACATTTATCGTTACTTCTTCTAAATTATAATCAGATTTATTCACAATTGTAAATGAAACTTTTTCAAGAACACCAAAAAAATTAGCTCTTGCACTTGGGTTAGAAATTTGTATATAATTTGGCCAATTTATTCTAATATTCTTTTGCTTATCAATTTCCTGGTTTTTCTCAATTTCTTTTTGCCTTGTTATTTTCTGGACTTCAGCTTTTACAGAATTTAAGGTTTCTTCTATATTATCATTTTTTTGAATTATGGTTTCTTCAATTTTTTGTTCATTTAAAGAATTGTTATTACTTAAATTCCAAAAATGAAAGATAATCCAAATAATGATTATTATCGGAATGGTAAACAAAGCAAGTTTTTTGTAATTGAATTCTTTTTCTTCAATAAAATCATTTTCCGAACCTATAACATAATCTGGTGGTGCTTGATTATTTTCGAAATACGGAGGAGGGGTTTTTAAGAAAATTCCGCTGAGTTCGTCAATTTTTCCAGCTGTAGTCCAATTTTCTAATCCGTCATGCCAAATAGGAGTGTCTTTTTTAATATTTGAAGTTCTTAATTGTTCGAAATCAACAGGCCCAATCTGTTGTTTTCCATCATGATAAAAAAATTGTTTCATATTTAGTGATCAAATTAATGGTTTTAGATTATTGTTAGCAATGGTATAATATTGTTATTCTCTTTTGGAAATATAATTGATTTTTTTTAATAATAAAGAATTAAAAGTAATTAAATCTTCACCAATGTTTGTGTTTTCACAAATATTTTTTGCCGTTGTTGGTGTTATTGCCACTTTTCCTTTTCGGCTACAAACCAACTCCAGAGCAAGCGTCTCGCTTGCTGCTTTGTTCACAACTAATTTTCTTTTTATTATATTCGATTCAATCATTTGCTTCTTTGTTTCAAAACATATGTTTCAAACAACTGTACACATTCTTGCAAATTTGTAAATAAATTTTTAGTATTGCAAAAGAAAAGGGATTATCAAGAAAATGAGGTCATAAATAACTGTAAATCAATAGATTTACATTATAAAATATTTAATTTTAAACTTATTCGTAAACAAATTATAATATGAATAATATGAGGCAAATTTTCGCAATCATTTTTCTTGGTTTCAGTTTGTAACTGATGTAACATATTTCTAAATTTATTATTTCTATCAAACCTTTATTATTCGTATAATAATCAATTGCACTACTAAACCGCCAATGTTCAGGCTTATCTACAAAGCCCGCTGTAACCGGATTCTCGTGTAGATAATCAAGCCTTTGCTTTATTTTAGTAATTGTATCTAATTGTATTGGCTGATTATGTTGTTTCGTACGCCGGCCGGCCAATAGTATATTTATATTGTTTGGGTTCTTTTTACCCGCTCTTTCAAACATCCATATCATCCATTCTTTTCTGCTTTCTTCAGGATTTTCGGTAATGGCCGCTACTATTTTTTTTGAAGTATGTTTTTTTAGGTCTCTCAGTATATTTTCCATAGGCTCGCCTCTTGTGCCGATAATCAAGTGTACATGATTAGACATTATTATCCTTGCATATAGTTCCAAATCCTTATTTTCGATACAATATTTCAAACTATCTACCATTATAAATAGATAAGCATCTCTGGTAAAAACATCAATAAAGTTCACAGTTGCAAAGCTTACAAAGTAAATTTGGCTTTGGTCATGAAATTTATAGTTTCTACTCATTTTTTTATTCGTTACTTTATCTTGTTCATTCTGTTACTTTGACTATTTTTTTTTTCGGTGTGTAACTGTTTTATTTACTTTTATAAAAGTTACAAACCTTAACCATTTTAGGAACAAGTCACAAACTTGCACCAATGGAGGGCTACGGAGCACCACCTTTCGGTTTTGCTCAAACTATTTTTCATTTTTTTTACTCGTTATTTAATGTTTTGCTCTCCGCATCTCTTGTTGGTACCTTGCGCTCTTTGCCTGCCCTTCATACCAAGGGCGGAGATATTCGATGTTTGGGCCATACTGAGTAGGAGCTTTGGCTAAGTAGGAAGGTAAAGTGGCTTTGGTTTTACAGCCACAAGAACATTGACTTAATAATAGTTGATGTTCGGTAACTAATAGTTTTTGTACAGGTAAATCAAAAACTTGGTGTTTTGAGGCTAGTTCAATGATATTAGTCTCATCGAGTTTTGATGAACAAGCCCTACAAATTAAAGCATGATGTTTAACTATTTCATCGGGTTGGGCAGTCATTTTAAGCGTTTCGCCTTTATGACCAACTTGACCGCCAACAGCATTGTTGTTATCTTTGGGAATGGCTGGCTTACTTTTAGCGTAACCATCCACTCGAAGGCGGTTTGCTGGAATTGTGAGAGTTTTTGGATAATCTTACTTTTAGAAGGCTAATTTCCAACCTCAATTCAGCTATTATTGCTTGAGACTGAGAATCCGTGTCTAACAAGTTAGAAACTAGGCTTTTTAATAGCGATATTTCTGATTCGTAATTGATACGGATTTAAACTGCAAATATCATACTTAATAATAAGTACCTAAACAATTACAAAAAAGAATAAATTGTTTATAAATTTGCTTCAATGATAGAAAATATAAAAAATAATTCCCAAACAAAACCCGATACTAATTCAAGCTCGGGCAAAGTAATATCTCTATCAGATTCAGAATTGTATATTCAACAGTTATTTAAAAAGGATTCCGATCAAGCCTTTTCACTGCTTTTCAAACGTTACCACTCTGTTTTATGTAATCATGCTATGCGATTTGTATGGGATAAAGAAGTGGTGAAAGACATAGTTTCAGATGTGTTTTATAATTTTTGGAAAAATCAAAATTTTTCAAATATAACCATTTCTTATAGAGCCTATTTATTTAGAGCTGTGCGCAATGCCTGCTTTAATTATGTATCACGTGAGCAAAAGAAAACTTCTCCAATTGACGAACTTACTGAAAATAGCAATTTTGGTTATACTCCTGCCGACCAGATAATAAACTTTGATGAGTTGCAACAAAAAATAGAATCAGCTGTAAACACACTTCCATCACAATGCCGCAAAGTATTTATAATGAGCAGGTTTGATGAAAAAAGAAATATTGAAATTGCGGAAGAGCTATGTATTTCAGTAAAAACCGTGGAAATGCATATTAGTAAAGCGCTCAATCATTTACGTAAATTACTCAAAAATCAATGGCTAATTTCACTGTATTTATTATTAATGGTTTTTTTTTAATCCATTTCGCCTTCGATTTATTTTACAAAAAACAACCCATTCTTTAATTTTAAGATTGCTTTCAAAAAAAAAAATAAAAATTTCATACCTAAACATAGGGTGACCGACTACTTGTGTGTCAACCTTATAAATCCTGTAAAAAATATGAAAGAAAATATTACTAAGTCTCAACTATTCGAATATTTTACTGGTAACACTTCCTTTTTCCTGAAAAATGAAATAGAAAATTGGTTGAAAATCGCTGAAAATCAAGAACAATATTTCATTTGGCTAGAAGAGTATGAGCGTAAAAATATCCATTGGAAAGTGGATACAAATCTAGAATTTGAAAAACTTCAAAATAGAATTAGTTTTGGTGAAAACATTGAACCCGAATATCAAATTAAAAAACATGCTTTTTATCTACAAAAAAGCTTTAAATACGCTGCATCGGTGGCTGGTTTATTGCTTTTATGCGCATTTCTATTAAAAAACCAGCTTTTGTACAAAACCTACACAACGGCCTATGGTGTGAAGGAAAGTGTTAAGTTAGAAGATGGTACCAACGTGATGATAAACGCAAATTCGAGCTTAACAGTACCCCGTTTTGGCTTCGGCAATAGTACACGTGAGGTAAAATTGGATGGTGAGGCGTTTTTCTCGGTTAGCCATACACCTACCCATCAAAAGTTTATTGTAAAAACAGATAAAGATTTCAGTATTGAAGTTTTAGGAACCGAGTTTGATGTGCGCAAACGGGGTGAGCAGATGCAAGTTGTGTTAGAAAAAGGAAAAGTAAAAGTACACTACGGGCAAGCCAATGAACAAATAATGATGAAACCTGGCGATAAAGTTACTTTAAATGAAAAAGGAAAAGCTGAAATAGAAAAAACAATTCAACCAAAAGCCTATTCGGCTTGGCGAAACAATAAGTTTGTTTTTGCTAAAACTACCTTAAAAGAAGTAGCTAATATCCTTAAAGATAACTTTGGATTAAATGTAATATTGCCGGCTGATTTGGCCCATAGAAGCCTTTCTGGAGAAATTGAGGCTAAAAATGCAGATGAATTAATTGAAGCCCTTTCGGCAGTTTTTGAACTGAAAATTACAAAACAAAAAAACAAAATAACAATTGAATAATATTTTACAAGTTACCAAATTTAAACCTAATTAAATATAAAACAACAATTTTAAGCCAAAATCAAATTTATGGAAAATCAAATTTACAAATATCAAAAGACGAAATGTTACATTTTGTTAGCAATAGGCTTGTTTAGTTTAATGGGTGTCACAAAAGGGCAAACTTTTGTTTTGGCAACCAATAAAAGTCAAGCAAAGCCTGACTTTCCGACTAATATTAGCAGTATAAACACAAAAAGTTTGGTACAAGTATTCGATGAATTAAATCAATTTTATAGTGTAACCTTTATGTATGAAGACCATGTGGTAAAAGGAAAAACTGTTTCCACAAATTTTGAAAAGAAAAATAAAATTGAAAAAACTTTAGACGAAATATTAAAACCTATTGGACTAAAATACAAGCTAGTAAATAGTAAAACCTATGCTATTACCATAAGTAAGCCAGCGCCATTAACATCGGTTTTTCAGGAGACCGCCCCGATAGAAAACGTTAATATTTTACAAAAATTAGGGAATAGTGTTGGCAGTTCCACTGCGGTATTGGCAGAAACCAAGATTGAAATACTAAATACAGATATCCCTGTTCGAGGTAAAATAACTGATTCTGCTGGAAATCCGTTACCTGGGGCAAATATATTAATAAAAGGTGCAAATAGGGGGTCAACGGCATCAGCTGATGGTAGTTTTACCATAAATGTAAGTCAAAAAACAGATGTTTTAGTAATTTCTTTTATTAGTTATATAACACAAGAAATAACAGTAGGTAATCAAACAAACTTCAATATAAAATTATTGACCGATGATAAAACATTGGGAGAAGTAGTAGTAATTGGCTATGGCACAGTTCGTAAAAAGGATCTAGTAAGTGCGGTAGGCATAGCCAAGTCGAAGGATTTTGGGGAAGTAAGTGCAACCAATGCACAACAGCTTTTGCAAGGTAAACTTGCAGGCGTACAGGTAGTTAACTCAAACGGCTTACCTGGTCAAGGTACCAGAATATTCATAAGAGGTACAGGAACATTTACCAATCCAGATCCACTTTATGTAATTGATGGAATAATTGGCGATGTAAATTCAGTACCATGGCAAGACATCGACGAGATGACCGTGCTCAAAGATGCTTCATCGGTAGCAATATACGGTGCACGTGCTGCCAATGGTGTCATATTAGTCACAACTAAAAGAGCAAAATCAGGCACGCCTCGCATTACCTATAATTTTCAATATGGTATGGCAAAAGAAAACAAAAGATTTAACTTATTAAATGCAAAACAATATGTAGAATTGGTAAAAGAAATGGTGGGCGACGACCAAACAATTGCCAACTCAAAACTTGGTAAACCTGAAGCATTAATTGATAAAACCGACTGGCAAGGCCAGGTATTTCAAGCGGCGCCTCAAGCAAATCATTATTTAAATATTTCGGGAGGTACGGATAAGGTCTTGTACAATATGTCAATGGGTTACGAAAACCAAGATGGCATATTTAAACCTTATAATTTCCAAAGAACAAGAGTAAGGTTTTCATTGGAGGAGAACATCGGAAGGTTTAAATTAGGACAAAACATCAATACCACTTATTCAGTGTATTCTGGAAGTACCGCACCTTTGGATGAGGCATTACGTATGCCACCATACGCATCACTTTTGGACCCTACAAATTTGGGCGGCTATTATAATGTGACGCCTTTGATCGACTTGCAGGATGCTCAAAACCCTGGCCCTTTAACCAATCTGCGTGAATCAAAATCGAGAGGACTTGCTATCACTTCACAGTTTTTTGCAGAGGTAAAAATAATGGATTGGCTGAAATTTAGATCCCAGGCTCAAGTTTCGTTTGATGCCAATAGCAACTACAACTATCGCCAGCAGTACCGAAGTTCAAATTTATTCTACGCAAGAGAGGTAAATGAAGGTGCTAGCTTTAATATTGGCCCTTATTTTGAAAATTTTTTAACATTTGATAAGTCGCTAGAAAACCATAAAATAAATGTCGTAGTTGGGGCAACTTATTCAAATTTAGGAAAATACCGTGGCTTGAATGTAACTGGAGCCGATTTCACTAACGATGAAATCAGGAATATCGGTGCAGCTGGCAAACGAAGCGTAGGTGGCACTTATGCCTCAACAAATACTAATGTTGGCTATAGCTATTTCAGCAGAATACAATACGGCTTTATGGAAAAATATTTACTAACAGCTTCATATAGAAGAGATTATTCACCCGCTTTTGGCCCCAAAAATCGGTTCGGTAATTTTCCGTCAATTGGCGTGGCTTGGAAAATAATTGAAGAACCCTTTATGAAGGATCTTGCTTTTATATCTGATTTTAAAATCAGAACTAGCTGGGGAAAAACGGGTAATGACAGAATAGGCTTATTCCGTACATCGGTAAATGTATTCCGTGGCTACGCCCCTGCTTCCCCTGGTTACTCATTGGGCACTGATAAAGCATATAATTTAGGAGCTACTCTTTCGGAAGTGCCAAATCCTGAT
>JANMZR010000441.1:0-5251 GCA_031383555.1 Cytophagaceae bacterium
AATAATTAAATCAATCTAAAAAAATTAAACATTAACGATTAACAAAACAAAAATGTCACATTCACAGAATCCTGAGGAGACTCAAAAGAAAAAATCACCGTTTAGCGCTATTAAATTTATAGCTTCAACATTTGTAATTGCCATCTCGCTTTTTTTTAGCTCATGTAAAAAAGATGAGGTTATAGTTTATCCAATACCAACCGTTTCTCCAGTAGGAAATCTTTCTGGCTTACCTGGAACGGTGGTAACTTTAAAAGCAAGTATTAATGCTCCTGCAGGATTAAAATCTATTATAGTTTTGAAAAATGGCGCAGCTTTTGATAGCAAATCTTATGCGGGCGAAACCGCCATTGAGTACACAAAAGATTATACTATTGAAGCAATTGCCACTCCTGTAAACTTTACGATAGTTGCAATTGACAAGGAAAATCAAGCATCGGAATTAGTACTTTTGCCAGTAGCTATAACTGCAATTCCACCAAAAACAATAGTAGAAGTAAAAGGGACTTTAGAGGGAAACATCTCTTGGACAGCCGATAAAATATACAAATTAGTTGGTTTTGTACGTGTAGGTGAAGATGCTACTGCAGCGGGTTCACCAACAAAAACGGGTGTTTTAACCATTGCTCCAGGCACTTTAATTATTGGTGACAGAGCAACAAAAGGCACATTAATTATTCAAAGAGGAAGTAAAATTATTGCAGAAGGTACAGCTGCTAACCCTATTGTTATGACTTCGGAGCGTAAAATTGGTGAGCGTGAGCCAGGTGACTGGGGTGGTTTAGTAATTTGTGGTAATGGTGTAATAAACCTTCCCGCTGGTGTAAATGAATTAGAAGGCAAATACGGTGCCTTTTATGGTGGGAAAAATGATGCTGACAACTCAGGTTCATTAAAATATGTACGTGTTGAGTACGCTGGTATACCTATCAATCCAAATGAGGAGGTTAACACATTTACTTTTGGAGGTGTTGGATCAGGCACAAAAATGGAATATTTGCAAGCATCTTTTGGCTTGGATGATTCATTTGAATGGTTTGGAGGTACAGTTGATGCAAAATATTTGATTGCTTACCGTGGTTTGGACGACGATTTCGATACTGACTTTGGTTATAGAGGAAAAGTTCAATTTGCTGTTGCTTTAAGAGGGACAACCCAAGCTGACCAATCACAATCAAATGGATTTGAGTCAGATAATGCAGGAGCTTCAGCTGCTGCCACTTCAGTTCCCAAAACTGCTGCTATATTTGCAAACGTATCGATAATAGGGGCTAAAGGTTCTGCTGCAACTTCAATTAGTCCACTGTTTCAAAATGGTGCCCAGATTCGTAGAAACTCATCAATAAGTATTTATAACACAGTAATTACAGGCTTTCCAAATGGTTTATACATTGACAACCAAGTTCCTGGAGCTGTAGCAAACGCTGAAAAAGGTGAACTGGTAATTAAAAACGTAGTTGTTGCTGGTGTTGAAGGTTGGGGAACAAATGGCTTCGGTGCAGGCGCTGCAACTTTACCAAGAGGTGTAGCTGTTGCTGATAAAGAGCAAACTACAGCCTCTGCTGATATTAAAATCTCAGATATTGCGCCTTCTGAATGGTTCAAAGCAATTGCTGGAAATAAATCTTTAGCAACTAATAGTAAATTAGGCTTAAATGCCAACCTTTGGGCTGCTGGCCGTCCTACTTTTGTGTTGACAGCTGGGACTGAAGAGTCGTTGATTGGTACAGCATTACCAACAACTTTGCCTGCATTCTTTGAAAAAACTGATTATATCGGTGCTTTCAAATCTACTGACTGGACGCTCTCTTGGGCAGAATTTAGCCCGCAATCGGTTCAATATATTAAATAGATAATAGATTTTCGATGTTAGATGTTGGGGCTATTTTTACAAAAATTGAAATCCTAATATCTAACATCAATCATCTAACATCTAAATTACGCCAATATGTATAAAATTATATTATTAATTGTTACATTATTTTTAATAAGCTGCAAATCTGAACCCAATAAAATTAGTAAGTATTATTCTGATAGTGAGCGAGATAGCCTTTTAACAAACATAATAACTTATGTTTATGGTAAAGCTCCGGGCGCTACTGATAGCACCAAATGGGAACCTCAATTTAGAACCTATTATAGAAATAGCTTGCCAAGTTTTCATATTGAGAAATATGCAATTGAAAACAATTGGCATTATTATTTTTTGATTCGCCCTGTTGGAGGGTCAGACAAGCGAAGAGGGGTAATTGGCAAATTTAAGTTAAAAGAAAAAAGTTTAATGCCTTACGATTTCGAAGAAATAGTTTGTACCCCACATTTGAATGAAGAGGTTGTAAAAGATAGAGGCTCTTTTTTGTTCGAATTACTAATAAAAAAAGGGGAAATAGAAGAAAAATATATGAATATGCGACAGTATGTAGAATGGCCTGATAAAACACTTGCCTATAACAAAAAATCTAATAACTGGGAAAGCCCAATTAAATAAAAATACTAGCTAAATTTTAGCCCAAAAATGATAAAGAATTTTTTTTGAATTCTTTATCATTTTTAGAAAGAAGAATAAGTCCGAGAGGACGAATTCATATTGGTGTATTAGAGCAAAAGCCGAAGCGAATCGCTTCGGCTTTTCTATTTAACGGTGAAGCTACAACTAAAAAGTTTATAATCCTTTAATGGTTCAGTTAAATTTTAGTAATATTCCATCTGTTAATTTGTATTATTTTTTAATATAATAATACCGCTATAAAAAAAATTAAAACTAAATATCGCACTATAGTTATCTCAGACGTGCATTTAGGTACAAAAGGCTCAAAAGCCAAAGAAATCGTCGCCTTTTTTAAGCAATTCTACTGCGACACTCTCATTCTAAATGGCGATATTATCGATGGTTGGCAGCTTAAAAAGCAAGGTTCTTGGAAGAAAAAACATTCTGCGTTTTTTAGGTATGTTTTAAAAGCAATAGACGAATACGACACAAAAGTGATTTATTTAAGGGGCAATCATGACGATTTTCTAGATCAAATACTCCCACTTAATATTGGTAAAAATTTTAGTATCCAGCGAGATATGATATTGACATCGGGGAAAAAGAGGTTTTTCGTTACTCATGGCGATATATTTGACAGTGTTACCACAAATATGAAATGGCTTGCCTATTTGGGAGATATTGGTTACACTTTTCTTTTAACAATTAATAAGTTTTATAACCAATACCGAGAATTTCGTGGGCAGCCTTATTTTTCACTTTCAGCTTTGATAAAAAGTAAGGTAAAGGCTGCGGTAAGCTATGTGTCAGATTTCGAAGAAAAATTGACTGAATTGGCAATGGCTGAAAAATGTGACGGTGTTATTTGTGGGCATATTCATCAGCCTGCAATTCGCCAAATCGGTAACCTCACATATATGAATTCTGGCGATTGGGTGGAATCAATGACTGCACTGGTCGAGGATTTTTTTGGTAATTGGGAAATTATATATTTTCAGCATGATGAAGATGACGATTTCGAGGAGTTTGAGCCAGCTCTTGAAATGGTATCTAATGGCTAATTAGCAATATGGCAAATTTCATCTTTATAGTTCAAGGCGAAGGAAAGGGTCATATGACTCAGGCAATTTCTATGAATGAAATTTTGCAAAAAGCTGGCCACAAGGTAGTTGCCACACTTGTTGGAGTTGCCAAAAACCGAAAAATACCTGAATTTTATACTGAAAATATTACCTCACCTTTATTTACTTTTGAAAGCCCCAGCCTTAAATATGGCAATAGTAAGTCACCGAGTTTGTTAAGCACTATTTTTGGTCAAATAATAAAAGCAAAAAAATACCTTGCCAATGCGGATCGTGTACATGAAGTGGTAAAAGAATTTAAACCTGATGGCATCATTAATTTTTATGAAATGGCTGGCGGTTTTTACAACTTATTTTACAAGCCAAATATTCCTAGCATTTGCGTAGGCCACCAATACTTATTGCTCCACACTGATTTTAAAAGTGTTTCTGGCAGTTGGCTCGATCGATGGCTGCTCAATTTAAATACTAGAGTTACTGCAATAGGTTCTAGCAAGAAGTTAGCTTTATCATTTAATTATATGAAAAATGATAATAAAAATAGCATAATTGTAGTTCCTCCACTTTTGCGAAATATGGTAAAAGAGTATTTTGTGGAAGATGGCGATTATCTGTTAGCCTATGTGACACATCATAAAATAATTGAATATATAACTGATTGGCAATCAAACAACAAGTCTGTAAAAATTCATTGCTTTATCGATAGAAAAAACATCGTGGATGGACAAGAAATACAAAAAAACTTGTTTGTTCATAAAGTTGATGCCAATAATTTTTTAGAAATGATGAGCAAATGTAAAGGCCTAGTAAGTACTGCAGGTTTTGAGAGCGTTTGTGAGGCAATGTACATGGGTAAGCCAGTAATGATGGTGCCTGTACGTAATCATATCGAGCAAAAAATAAATGCTTTTGATGGTCAAAGAGCGGGGGCAGGCTTGGCAAGCAAAAAATTTAAGCTTAATAAATTCATAAAATATTTGCCAGAATATACTGATATTTCATCGCCATTTCAACAATGGGAGAATAAAGCAGAAGATTTGCTTTTGCTAAACATTGAGCAAGTATTGGCAGAATTTAAACAAAAATATAATAGAAATATGATTGCAACCAATCATAAAAAATATACAATAAAAAGCTTAATATCAGATTATTTCGGTCGAAAATGGCAGGTCCTAAATCCAAACTAAAACCACATTTATTCAAAAAAAATTTTTTTTTGAATTGAATATTAAAAGGGGAGGATTCTTTGCCGTTTAATTTATGATTCTATCATCCTAGGTTATTAGGTAAACCAGCACCAACTTTATCGCTTACACAAATATAAAATTTGCTACGGTGCCTACGGTAATATCTCTTACTCTACCCATCATTATTGCCACTGATTTTAAGTACTAAAATTGTATTAAAAACTTTCGTTTTCTTCCTATCTGAATTCCCTAAATTTAAAAAATAAAAAATTTTTTTTTGTTAAACCCCAAATGAAGCCTATTTTTATACTATTAAAATAAAAAGTGTGTTAAAACCATGAATATTCTTAAAAAATCAATGTACACGGTTAAGAAAAACGTAATTTGAAAGGAGTTAAAATAATTGAACTTATTCTAATTACGTTTTTCTTAACCGTGTACATTGATTTTTTAAGAATATTCATGGTTTTAACACACTTTTTATTTTAATAGTA
>JANMZR010000011.1:0-11778 GCA_031383555.1 Cytophagaceae bacterium
GGCATAAAAAACATTTTGCAATTCAAAGAGCTTTTTTTGAAACCTAATCAAGCCATTAGTGCATTCTTTCTTTGAAAACTCATCGGAAGGCTTTGTAGCTAATTTTTCAAGTTTAATCATTTCGAATTATTTCAATAAAATAGATTTGCAAAGGGCTGAATCCTATTATTTTTTATAAATATTTTTAAAAATTATTCAGCATTTTGCTACAATATAAAAGTGAAGATTTTCCCTGTGAGAAGTGTTATACAATTAATTGTAAGATTTGCAAAATTCTCACATTTGAAATTCTGAAAGAACTCCGCCAATGTTTGTGTCCCCTCAAACATTTACTCCAACTTCACTATCTTGGCTTATCGTTTGAAGGGATTCAAAAGAAGACGGTGTTATCTTTTATGAAGTTTAATTGAGTACTTAATAAAAACTATCCTTTTTTATAAGCATAACCTGCTTTCCTTAATTTGGCAGCTGTATCTGAACTGTTTGTTTTGGCGTTACAAATAATATTGCTTTTTACCATGTTCGGTGACCACCCACCTTAATAGTAATCTGTTGTTATTTTAAACTTTTTTTACCTCCCACGGCTAAAATTTCGAAGTATCCCCTGAGCGAGACATTGCTCTGGAAGAAAAACTATTTTTTGATAGGCAATACCTTTAATGTTGTGCTCCAAAATGTCGCAGCGTCCCCTTCGGGAGACACTGCTCAGGAAGAGAAAGTTTAAATTGATTTTATTTTTTTAAGCTCTACTGTTATTCAATATTTTTAGTGTGAGGCACTTTGGGGTTTCGTTCAGATTTTTTTTTCCGACAGACCGTTAAAAATCTTTTGTTTGGACTGTATCGACATGCTGCTACGATACAAAAAAGTTAATCACACACCCTAAGAACCGCAAAGAAGGATGTGGTAGTAGATTTTTAAGTCCGAAAATCATAAATTTGAAAGTTGTTGTTTTAGTTCATCCAATAAATCATCTAAATCTAATGGAGCCGAAAACATGACAATTGTGCCGTCTTCGTTATATTTCCATTCTTCTTTAGGTCTATCCCAGTACAACTCAAGCCCATTGTTGTCGGGATCGTTTAAATAAAGTGCTTGCGAAACGCCATGATCTGCAGCACCCGAAAATGGATACCCCGCTTTAAGAATTCTATCATATATAATCGCCAAATCATATCTTGTTGGATATAAAATGGCCGTGTGAAACAAGCCAACACCTCTTTCTTGAGACATTGGGGCATTTTTACTGTACCAAGTATTTAAGCCAATGTGATGATGATAACCACCAGCGGAAATAAATGCGGCTTCCTTGCCATACATGGTTGTAATTTCGAAACCAAGTAAATCGCAATAGAATTCGAGTGAACGCTTCAAATCGGAAACTTTCAAATGTACATGTCCAATTTGTGTCTGACCCGGAATTTTGTAAATTGTTTTCATTTTCTTTAATTCTTGAATCCAGATTTTAAGATTTTGTAAATTAAGCCTTAAAAATAGATTTCAAATCAAGATATTGTATTTTTCAAATCAATTAAAACAAAAGGTATCAAAATTATTTTTTGCCGAATCCGATTATTTTCAAGCAATAACAGAAATTGGACACATCTTTTTAAGAATGAGCAGTACCACGCCTTCCAACGAGGAAAGACGAATGTCTATCAATCGAATTTATCAATTTTATTCATAAGAACTATTTAAGCCATTTAGATTAACACAACTATGAAAATCATCCAAATCCATTATCATTTTACAGGCACAGTCAATGGCATGCCACACACAGAGCATTTCTCATTTAATTTGCCCTGTACCTTTGGGTGCATCGGGCAAGCGAACGTGTTATTTTCCATTTTATGAAATATTTAAAAATCATTTATGTTTAGAATGATCTACCGGTTTTTTAGCGTCCATGCCTTTCATTTTGCTCATATCCATTTTATCGTGTTTCATTTTCTCCATCATTTCCATCATTTTTGGGTCGTCCATCATGGTTTTGCACATGGTTTTCATCATCGTTGAGTCGGTTTTGCAAGTTTCCATCATGTCCTCCATCATACTTTTCATCATTTCGGGCTTATCTTTCATCATTTTCATCATTGCACCATGATTTTCCATCATCATCATTGACATCTTTTCGTTTTCTTGCATCATCATTTTTCCATTTTTGCTATTCATCATTGCCTCCATCATTTCTTTCGACATATCGCCATCATTGGCAATGGTTTCCATCATTTCCATTCTTGATTCTGGTTTTGAAAGAGCCTGTTTTGTGTCGGACTTTGGCTGGCAAGATGCAAAAAGCGTAAAAAGGGTAATACCCAAGGTAATTTTTTCCATTGATTTCATTTTTTTGTTTTTTTTAATTGTTTAATAAATTTATTTTATTTTTTATGTAACCTTTTTAGTTTTCGGTGTTTTCGTCAATTATTTGCTTTTTCTCCTTAAATTCTTCGGTTGTGATACTTCCAGAAGTATATCGTTTCTTCAAAATATCAAGTAACGAATCCTTCTTACCTCTCTGACCTAGAATATTATTAGGTGTAAGAAAAATCCAAAAAAGGAGAATAGCCCACAGGATCCATTCGATAAAGTGCATTCCTCCAAAATTATAATCATTGTACATTTCCATGCTTTCTATTTTAAAAAAATAAAAATTTCTCTTTAAAAAACCTCATTTTTGAAAGTTCTGCAAAGAGAATTATTAATTACATTTTACAAGCCTCCGCACATTTTTTAAAAGCCTCTGTACAAGCTTTGCAGTGGTCTCCATGTTTGGCGCATTCTGTCACAGAAGCCTCACAACATTTTACAACTAAGGCACAAACATCATCACAGAACTGGGAATCTCTGGCACATAATTTGGCACACAAGGCACAAATATCTGCACAGTCACGGCATACTTCAAGACATTCTACCATGTCGCCCATACCTATACAAACAGTCGTGCATTTTTCGCACTCAATCATGCAGGCCAAGCAAGCATCAATACAAATTTTTTTGTCTTTCATTTCTTTAAATTATGAAAATTATTGTTAAAAAATTATACTAAAATTTAAAGCTCAAACCGCCACCTGCCGTTTTATAACGGGTATCATAATTGGCAAATAGTGACATGTTTTTAGTTAAAACATAGTCCAATCCTACGTGTAAGCGAGTATAGCCTTCGATTAACCATTGCCCCTCAAACTCAAATCCTAGCCTTCGGGTAAGTCTTTGTTGTCCTGATAATTGAAGTCTTACGTTTCCTTTTGAATCAAGCTTTACTTCAGAATCAATAAGAAAGGGCAATAGATACCTTATTCCTACAACTGTTCTAATGATTTTGGAGTCAATATTTGAACCCACATCGCCCGATGATTTCCTTAGAAAAAGCTCGTTTCCAGCATCCACGCCACCAAAAACCCTAAAATATTGGGTCAAATACCGTTCATAGTCTAAATCAATCTCATAATCTCCTTTCCAGTTGGCATCACCAGCTAAAATGAAGGCATTTCTGTTGTTTGAACGGTTCATTTTTAAGTAACTATTGGTAACACCCACGTCAATATTTCCCCAAAAGAAATAAGCATTGTCGTTCATGGATGTCATAAATTTTGGGTGCATCAGGGCAATGTCTGCATCGGGCGTATCGCCCTCATAATGTATTACTCGTGCCATTCCCAAAGCCATGTGATACAATAAATGGCAATGGAAAATCCAATCTTTTTCATCGTCTGCCAAAAACTCTATCGTAATACTTTCCATTGGGGCAAGGCTCACCGTATGTTTCAGAGGAGAATATTCTCCTTGTCCATTCAATACCCTAAAATAATGGCCATGCAAATGAATGGGGTGAAACATCATCGTTGTGTTCACCATATTGAAGCGTACAATTTCGCCTCTTTTTATTTTGATAGTTTCTTCACGAGACATGGGCTTGCCGTTGAACCCCCAAATATATCTTCGCATATCACTCGACAACTCAAGTCTGATTTCACGCAATGGGCGATTTTCAGGAAAAACGATGGGCTCAGTGGATTTCAAGTTATAATAATTACTTGTGTTGTAATCGCCCAAATTCATGTCCATATTACTCATGTCATGTTTTTTCATCATGCTCATGTCATGGTCTTTCATATTCTTCCTATCATGTTTTTGAGCATTCCTATTTTCCATGTCCATTCCCTTCATATCATGTTCATTCATAGGGTTTTGTATGGTGCTTTCAATGCTTGAATAAGTCGGAAAAGTTTTAATATGAGTCCCTTTCATTTTCATGGCGTTCATGTTCATTGACGACATGGTTCGAGTCATTTCGTATAAATTAGGTTTGGGGATAGTTGGTGCTTCCATTTTCATTCCTTTTCCCAGAAAAAACGAAGCAAAGCCCGAACCATCTTGGGCAGTTGCTCTTATTTCATAAGCCATATCATTGGGAATTGTCATTATAAAATCAAAGGTTTCTCCCATGCCCATTAGCTGATGATTTACTTTTATGGGCTGAACATCTTGCCCATCATTTGAAACAATTTCCATTTCCCCGCCCGCAAAATTTAGGTTAAAATAAGATGATGTTCCTGCATTGACAACCCGAACTCTAATTTTTTTTTTGGGTTTTAAATCTTCTAAACTACTGGTTGTCAAACCATTAATAAAGAATTTATCGTAAGCAATGTCTGAAATGTCCATTGGTGGCATACGTTGAAATGATTGCTTCAAATATGCCCCTACTGCCTTGTTTTTGATAATTCTATCCAAACTTTGAATATTATTTTTACGAATAGAATACCATTCATTCCTTCGTTTTAGATTTTTTATTATGCTACCCGCACCTTCATCTGCCCAGTCTGAAATTAATAAAACGACTTCTTTATCAACTTTAATTGTTGGTTTTTGGCGTTGAATTACAATAGAACCATGTAAGCCTATTTGTTCTTGCATATTATGAGCATGGTACCAATATGTACCTGATTGCAAAATAGGAAAACGGAAAGTATAGGTTTCTCCTGATAAAATGGGAGGTGTATTGAGGTAGGAAACACCGTCTTGTCGGTTGGAAACTAATATGCCGTGCCAATGGATGGAAGTTTCGGTTTTGAGTTTATTATGAATCCTGATTATGGCAGAATCTCCTTCTGTAAATTGCAAAGTTGGTCCTGCGATTCCGTTATTTATAGCGATAGCAGTCGCTTTTTTGCCTGTATAATTCACTACTTTATAGTCGATATTCAAATCATACTCCACGGTTTTACCCGTAAGTTTTATTAAATTCTGAGCAACTATTCTGGAAAGTGGAAGGGTATTTTTTTTTGAATTGTATTCAGAAATATTATTTTTTGGAGTGGCAGCCCTACTTTTATTTGAAGTTTTTGGGTTCTTTTCTGGCATTTGATGCCCTTCATGTTGTGCGAAAGAACTCGTATAAAACATTGATAATAAAATGATTGCTTTTTTCATGTTGGAGAAATGGGTAATTTTTATGAAAGGATCTTCAAGCTGTAAAGGTGAGATTCTTTTGTACGAAAAACCTTACAGAATTTTTTGAAAGACTTCCATATTTCACATATTTAATTAAACTAATTATATCAATGTTGTTTAGTTAGTTAAGGAATACAAGTGGTTGGTGAGGACACCAACCACGGGCAGACGCTTAGGGCCGTGTCCACACGACCCTCTTAACGAAACGACATTGCTAATTATACCATAATTATTTTTGGCTTTGTTTAATTTAATATATGTTAAAATGCAAAACCCACCCCGCCGACTGCGTCAGAGCTAGCGCTCGTAAGCTTCGTACTCTCGTACTTTGCTTACCCTCCAAGGAGGGGATTTGGCCAATCCTTCCCTTGGATAAGTGAGCACAAAGTGCGAAACTTACGAGCGCTAGCTCTGGCATTCTGGCAAAGCCGAATGACGGAAGGGGTCCTTTTGCAGGCGTTTTTATCATATATTCACTTAAACAAAGCCTTATTTTTAATAAATTTCATCAATCAACTTCGAAAGCTTTCGGTCTTTTTCGGTAATAGTAACACCACTATCATGTGTAAAAAGGCTTATTTCTACCTTATTTTAAACATCGCTCCAATTGGGATGATGTGCCATTTTTTCCGCAGCAAAAGCAAGCTGGGTCATAAAAGCAAAAGCCTATACAAAATCAATAAATATAAAATCTGTTTCAGTTGATTATTTTCCTCTTACTAGATGTTTTTTTTATATTTATTTTTTTGAGTAAAGTTTGTGAATTTCAATACAATAATTGTTACATAAAATTTTTTAAATCTTATGTAATTCACATGTTTATAGAACAGTTTTTAGAAGTATATTAATTTTCACAGCAAATTTGCCGAGATTTTAAGCCTAGCTAAAGAAATAACATTGATTGATTAACTCTATAAGAAGAAAAAAGTCATTAGCGGAAATAGTTGTTGGGTTCGTAATTTTGGAACTGGTTGAAATGGAAGAGAATTTATTAATATAACCCTGTAATTAGGATTGCTGCAAAATCATTTATTCCTGTACTTTTCTATTTTACTGCCAACCAACACCTTCATTAATTTGGCATACAATCAGGCTTATTATTGGCAGTAAATACATGCATGATAAAGCAACTGTGCTCTATTAATCCTAACTAATTACTATGTTTTTTTACTAACTCCACAATTTTACTGTATAATTGGTTTTCGTCAATCGGTTTGGAAATATAATCGTCCATGCCAAATTCTTTGCATTTGGCAACATCCATTGTGGTTACATCAGCCGTTAAAGCAATAATTGGAATATTAGATTTCATTGTTTTTCGAATGTAATCTGTTGCTTCAAAGCCATTCATTTCGGGCATTTGCAAATCCATCAAAATAATATCGTAGGTATTGGTACGAAATTTCTCTATGGCAATTTTTCCATTGTCTACTACTTCATGTTCAAATCCAAAATCACTTAAAATCATTTTGATTAATAATTGATTTAATGCCACATCTTCGGCTACTAATATGCGGAGGTTTATAATTTCTGAACTTGGTTTTAGTATCTCTTTTTCATGTTGTGTTTTCATTTCTGTTTTACCAAAAGGCAGAATAAAACTAAATATTGAACCTTCACCTAGCTTACTACTTACATTAATTGTCCCTCCTTGAAATTCTACAAATTGCTTTACTATGGCAAGCCCAAGTCCTGTACCCCCGTAAGAATTTGATGTATTTATTTCTGCTTGTTCAAACAAATTGAAAATTAAATTTATTTTATCATCAGCAATACCAATACCTGAATCGGCAACGGAAAATTCAATAGAAACATTTTCTTCCTCTTCACTTTCTATTTTAATGCTTAGTTTAATTTTTCCTTTATGAGTAAATTTTATTGCATTACTCATTAAGTTTAAAATAATCTGATTCAATCTTACTGAATCACCTACTAAAATAGCTGGTATTTCGGGGTCATATTCAGATACAAATTCTAAATTCTTTTCTTTTATTTTGAGGTCAAAAGAATGTATTATTGAATTTATTGATTTACGAATTTCAAATGGTTGTTTTTCAAAAGTCATTTTACCAGTATCTACTTTTGCCAAATCAAGTATATCGTTTATGAGTATATGTAATGAATTGCCACTTGTTTTTATTGCCTCTACAAAATCTTTTTGTTTTTCGCCCAACTCGGTTTTCATTAAAACATTTGTAAATCCTAATATGGTGTTCAATGGGGTTCGAATTTCGTGACTCATGTTTGATAAAAACTGTTGTTTGGACTTGGCTACATTTTCTGCGTACACCTTTGCCTCGATCAATTCTTTTTCAATTCTTTTTTCTTCACTGATGTTGGTGTTTGTTCCCACCCAACGTATTACTTTTCCTACTTCATCCTTTATGGGCATTATCCTAGTGAGAAACGGACGGAAAATATTATCCGCACCTCTCAAAGGGAATACCATTTCAAAAGGCTCGCCATTGTTTATAGAATTCTGCCATTGTTCCAAAACAGAAGGTAATTTTTCGGGATCATGTACGGATTTCCAGCCCCAGCCTTTCATTTCTTCGGGTGTAGTACCTGTGTATTCAAACCATCGCTTGTTATACCAATAAATCCAACCATCGGCATTTGCCATCCATGCAAGGTTTTGAATGTTGTTGGCAAGGGTGTTGAACTGTTGTTCACTTTCTAAAACCTTTTTATGGGCAGTTTCCTGGTCAGTAATATCTCCGATAGCCAGCAGAATTAATTTTTCGTCACCTGTTACATTGACTATCTCACGGGCATTTAGTATTACAATACGTTCGCCAATGTTGGGAAAATTATGTGTTACTACAAAATTTTCGAACATTGATTTATGCGGCAAAATGTTTAGTAACTGTTCCCTTAAGTCAGGAATATTCCATTGTTTGTTGCCGAGGTCAAATATTAATTTACCTTCAGTATCTTTTTCATTTACTTGGAATACTTTATAAAATGAGCTGTTAGCCGTTTTAATTCGTAGATGTTTATCCAACACCAGCAGCGGCTCGTGTAAATTGGATATTATGGCTTCAGCATAATCTCTTGCTTCAGTAATCTGTTCGTTAAGCCCAATCATTTCCTGATTTACAACAGTTAGTTCCTCATTGGTACTTTGCAATTCTTCTTTACTAGTTTCCATTTCCTCATTCAGACTCTGCAGTTCTTCGCTGCCACTCAGCAGTTCTTCATTGGCGCTTTGCAGTTCTTCATTGGCTGCCTCCTGGTCTTCGGTAATACTACGCATGTCTTCCCGACTTTGCGCCAATTCTTTTTCTAATTGAGCAATACGTAAATCTTTAGCCGCATTGGTTAATTTGGAAGCAACGGTTTTTTTATTACCGTTAGGAATTTGATTATTGGCATTAAAAAAATGATTATGAAATAGTACCAGATAATGAGGCTCAATAATATTGGGTAACGGAATAGCCTCAATTGAAATATTGTATTGTACGCCATTTGCCTGAATAGGAATATTTTCTTTTATAACAGTTGTGTTTTCTTTTTTTGCTTTGTGCAAAATATTACGCAGTTCAAAAGCCAACCCTTCCTTAGCCATCTTCATTAAATTTAGACTAGCTTTGCCGGGCGATGGTTCTAAAAAGAAACCAGTACTGCCCCTAAAATGCACAATATCCATAGCCTCATTTACCACCACGCCGGCAGGGGTGTATTTGCTAAGCATGATATCATCGGCCGTTTTTTGAAAGTCGGTAAGAATTATTTCGCTTTTGCTATTAATATGTATATCTGCAAAACTTTTTTCGCTAAGCAGGCTTGTAGAAGGCACAAACCTACCCGGAATATCTTTACGAGTAAATAATTTATCGGTTTTAGTAGTGCCCTTTAATTGGCAAATTCCAAAATGCTCAGGTACGCCGCTGGTAGTTTCAGATTTGCCAAGCAATAAAAACCCTTTGGGGTTTAAAGAATAATGAAATGTGGTGAGTGCCTTTTTTTGCAGATAAGGCTCCATATAAATAAGCACATTGCGGCAGCTTATAAAATCCATTTTGCTAAAAGCAGGGTCTTTTAAAAAATTATGAACAGCAAATACACATAAATCTCTAATGGATTTTTTAGCTTGGTAGTCGCCATTATTTTTTGTAAAATATTCTTTCAAGTGTTCTTCCCTTAATCCCTTTACTTCGTTTTTTGAATAAATTCCATTTCTTGCTTTTGAAATGGCTGGTTCACTGATGTCTGTAGCAAAAATTTGAACTCTTTGATAACCTTCTTGTGAAAACCTATCTCCCAACAATTCTTTAAAACAGATTGCAATTGAATACACTTCTTCACCAGTACTGCAACCTGCCACCCAAACTCGAATGGGCTCGCCGGCTGTTTTATTTTTTACAATGAGCGGAAATACAGAATTGCATAAATTATCAAAAATTTTCGGGTCTCTGAAAAAATCAGTTACGGGAATCAGCAGGTCTTGGTACAGCAAATCTTGTTCAGTTTTTTTTTCTCGTAAATATTTTAAATAGGCTGAAGGTTCTTCAGTTTTATTAATGGCCATCCTGCGCAATAACCTTCTGCGGATAGTTGATTGTTTGTAATAGGTAAAGTCAGTCCCCTTGCGAATGCGTAGCAGCGACAGAATTTGTTTAAACACATCTTCATCCTGTTGCGGCATATTTTCTTCATCTATGGCATGGCCATTGGTAATTCTGGTTACTTCCAATAGTTTTTGTGGTATTTTTTCAGGCGGCAAAATAAAATCAACCACACCGGCTTCCATGGCACTATGCGGCATGCCTTCATATTGTGCACTTTCTTCATCTTGTGCAAACGTAATGCCTCCGTGGTCTTTAATGGCTTTCAATCCCATGGTACCATCGCTGGCAGTACCAGATAATACAACACCAATTGCATGGCTTTGATGTACTTCAGCTAACGATGTAAAAAAAAGGTCAATGGGCAGATTGCGTTCTCCGAATTGTCGGGGCAGGCTGTTTTTGCTTTTTGCAGGGCGTGGACTTAGCTCCAGCACACCATCATTGGCAATCATCATTTTATTGCTAGGAATGATATAGATATGGTCAGGCTGCACTTTAATATCATCAGCAATTTCTAATACGGGGATTGTGGTAACTTTTTGAAGCAACTCAACAAGCATGCTTTCATGGCTGGGGTCAAGGTGCTGTACCAACACATAAGCCATACCAGAGTCATCGGGTATGGCTTTTAATAATTTTTTAAAAGCATCGAGCCCACCTGCAGATGCGCCAATACCTACTACGGGAAAATGATTGGGAGATTTGATGAGTTTCTTTTCTATCTCTGGTATTTTGTTTTTCATCGTATGGGCAATAGATTGATATGCAATTTACATTATTAATGTATAGGTTTTAGGTTTTATCTTTTTGTTTTTCAGCACTTTAAGCAACTACAGTAATAAGTTGAATAAATAAGTTTAGCTAATTATTCCACATCTCGAGGTTTGGGGCTTCATAAAGCCCCAGCGATACTTTTTTGTGTTATTGTCATTCTTAAAATATAGCTATAGTTATCTATTGAAAAAAGTGTTGCGTCTTTGTTTTTTCCACTGAGAATCATATCCCGTTTAATTTCGGCAGCAATAACACTAAAATTGATGCCATCACCACTAAAATCTAAAGTATAAAAGGTGCCCATCCTAATAAATTCTGGTGTGTGTGAATTCAATTTTTGGGAATATTTTACAGATTGCTCTAATTTGTAATAATCGGCCAGCAAACTGTTGTTAATGAGCCTAAAAAGGTAACCTTTTATAAGATTCCTATTGTTTATATGTGCAAATAAACTCACTAGGACTGGGCAAAATATAAGATGTCCTGACCCTTCTTTTAGTTCTGGCGGCGTGTCGGGGCGCCCGGTCTCGAACCGGGAACCTCATGGTCCCAAACCATGCGCTCTGCCAATTGAGCTACGCCCCGTCGTGACGCCGCTGCCGGAATGATACTATTTGCCCATGAAGGCACTGCTCCTGCTCTCCGTGGCGTTCCTGGCCGCCTGCTCCTCCTCCGCGCCCAAACCCCTGTTCGTCGACAACGACGAGCGGCGCGAGCTCTCCGCCGACGAGCAGGAGCGCTCGGCTCGGCAGGCCCTCGAAGACGTGCAGCGCCGCATCGAGGCGGGCGAACTGCCCAAGATCCTCTTCGAGTTCGACCGCGACGAGATCACGCCGGAATCGGCGCCCACGCTGGACATGGTCGCCAACGTCATCGTGAGGAACGACAAGCTCAAGGTCATCATCCTCGCGCACACCGACTCCATCGGGACCGAGGAGTACAACCAAGACCTCTCGGAACGGCGCGCGCGCTCGCCCCC
>JANMZR010000052.1:0-18635 GCA_031383555.1 Cytophagaceae bacterium
AAATGGTACTCGAGGCGGGAATCGAACCCGCACCGGCGTTGCTTCCGACAGGATTTTAAGTCCTGCGTGTCTACCTATTCCACCACTCGAGCCTAAAATTTGAATTGAATTCCAATTCTTATTTTAATTTAAATAAAAAAAGCACCAAATATGCAGCAATGCATAAGATACTTTTCTCTAAATAAAAAAAGCACCAAATATGCAGCAATGCATAAAATACTTTTCTTTAAATAAAAAAAGCACCAAAAGCGGTGCTTTTTTAGAGCGAAAAAAGGGGTTCGAACCCTCGACCTCAACCTTGGCAAGGTTGCGCTCTACCAGCTGAGCTATTTTCGCTTGTTGTTGAGCTATTGGACTGCAAAGGTAGTAAATCAGCTTAATTTAGCAAAATATTTTATGCAATATTTTAATAAAGTCATTCTAAAGTGAAATTAACTGCTTGATTTCCAATTGCTATTTTCTTGAAAAAACAAAAATAAATTTTCATATTTTTAATGCCAATGCCCCATTTTTAATGTCCTCAACCACGTTTGGATCTAGTAAAGTTGAAGTATCGCCCAAGTTTTCGGTTTCGCCTTCTGCTATTTTTCTCAAAATTCGCCGCATGATTTTGCCTGAACGGGTTTTTGGAAGGCCAGAAACAAATTGTATTTTATCGGGCTTGGCAATGGGCCCAATTATTCTTGAAACAGTTGCTAGTATATCTTTTCGGGTCAAATCTTGATCATGGGCTGAGCTTTCACAAATTACGTATGCGTAAATCCCCTGCCCTTTAACGTCATGCGGATAGCCAACAATAGCACTTTCAACCACGCCTGTATGCATATTAATAGCGTTTTCAACCTCAGCAGTTCCAATTCTATGGCCTGAAACATTTAACACATCGTCAACTCGACCAGTAATTCTATAAAAGCCGTTTTCATCTCGCATGGCACCATCACCAGTAAAATATAGGTTTGGATAGGCCGAGAAATAAGCAGTTCTGCACCGCTCATGATCGCCCCATGTAGTGCGGATTATTCCCGGCCAAGGAAATTTGATACATAAATTTCCATTAACGTTTCCTCCAGTTATTTCAACACCGTGTTCATCCACGAGCATCATCTGTATACCGGGCAATGGCAATGAGGCCCAAGCTGGTTTCAAAGTTGTTAGACCAGCCAAGGCCGAAATCAAGATTCCACTTGTTTCCGTTTGCCACCATGTATCTACAACAGGGCAATTATCCTTCCCAATATTTTTTGAATACCAATGCCAAGCTTCTTCATTAATAGGCTCACCTACTGAGCCTAATATTTTCAATGAACTCAAATCTTTTCCCTCTACATATTCTAATCCAAAACCCATAAGCGAACGAATAGCAGTTGGAGCTGTGTACAAAATATTCACTTGGTGCTTAGCCACAATATCCCAAAAGCGGCCGGCATCAGGGTAAGTGGGTACTCCTTCAAAAAGCAAAGAAATTGCACCTTGCGCCAAGGGACCATAAATAATATAGGAATGGCCGGTAATCCAACCGATATCAGCCGTACAAAAATGTACCATGCCAGCTTTATATTGGAATACATTTTGAAAAGTATAGGCCGTATAAACCATATATCCACCACAGGTATGCACCACCCCTTTTGGCTTACCTGTTGAGCCAGAGGTATATAGGATAAAAAGTGGGTCCTCTGAATCCATTTCTTCAGCTGGGCAGTCGCTTGTTACATGCTTTTCCTCCTCTTCCCACCAAACATCACGGCCCTTTATCATGCTTACTGGCATTCGTGTACGTGTGGCCACTATTATTTTTTTTACGGACGGGCAGCCAATCATAGCATCGTCAACGGTGTCTTTCATTGGAATTGCTTTATTGCCACGCACAGCCCCATCGGTGGTAACAACTGCTATACATTGTGAGTCGTTAATTCGGTCGGCAATAGAACTGGCCGAAAAACCGCCGAAAACTACGGAATGAATTGCCCCAATTCGAGCACATGCCAATACAGCAATAGAAAGCTCAGGAATCATAGGCATGTAAATACATACACGGTCACCTTTACCCACGCCATTGCGTTTTAAAACATTGGCAAAACGACAAACTCTATTAAATAACTGACTGTATGTAAGGGTAATAGCATCCTCATTAGAGTCGTTTGGTTCCCAAATGATAGCGGGCTGGTTTGGCTTATCTCGTACATGTCTATCAAGACAATTTTCAGTAATATTCAGCTTGCCACCAATAAACCACTCTATTTTTGGCTCCGTAAAATTCCAATTTAATACTTTTGAAAAAGGTTTTTTCCATTCAAAATTATTAGTGGCAATTTCACTCCAAAATTCTTCAGGGCTTTCCACACTTTTTTTGTACGCAATTTCGTATTCTTCGAATGAGTTAATTTTCATAGCACCTTAACCCCCAATGGGAGAATATTTAATGTTCTAAAATTATTAATATTTACAATTATTTCTATAGTTTGATTTTATGGTGAATCAAACTCACCTTGAATAGCGTACCTACCAAACGTCACCATGCCAAAAGTAATAATGGGAGCCAGAACGAAAGTATAAATAATAGCAGGGACCAAGTCATTTCCTCCTTTTTCAAAAAGCGGAAATGCTTGGTTTACAATCAAATAATAACCAGCTCCCAAGCCTATTATTATTGATAATAATCCAATAATTTTTTTTAAAATATTCATATAATTATTCTTTCAATTTAGTAAAAAAATACTTTCACCTATTAGCTTTCGTTCAAATTATGGCTTTTATCTTTCAAAAATACCAAGCCAATTACAAAACATACACTGGCTAATATCATAGGATAATATAAACCTTGCAAATAAGGTTTTGCATAAATAACTGCCTGACCGGCTGCTTCTGCTTTTTTGTTGGCCTCCAGTGCTTGTGTAGCCAAAAAAGTAGCGATGGCGGGCATTAACCCCCCAAATACTCCGTTACCAATATGATATGGCAACGACATTGATGTATATCGAATTTTTGTCGGGAACATTTCCACCAAAAAGGCGGCTATAGGCCCATAGGCCATGGTTACGAATGATAATAAAAAGAAAATCATCCAAATCAAAGTCCATTTATCGGAAGTATTGACTGTAATAATCTTTTTAATTTCAGCTTTTGGTGTTTCTTTTGATGCATCAGAAAAATAAATCTGGGTTTTAACTTCCTTTAATTTTGTTCCGTCTGAATACTCTCTCAGAGTTGTAGTAGTAGTTAAGGAATCTGAGGGGGATTTTAAAGCTAATGATTTCACAATATCAACTTTTTCAGCACTAATTATTTCGCTCTTATTATTCACATTTACGGTTTGGTATATTTTTTCAAAAATAGGTCTATAACAAATTATTGCTAAAAGCATACCTGTCAAAATAATCCCTTTTCGACCAATTTTATCGGAAAGCCAACCAAAGAAAATAAATAATGGTGTGCCAATTAAAAGGCCTATCATCATTATGGTATTGGCTTGTACATCATCGATATTGCAGGTTTTTAACAAAAAAGTTTGTGCATAAAATTGTCCTGTGTACCAAACTACACCCTGCCCCATAGTGGCTCCAAACAAAGCTAAAAGCACATATTTGAAGTTCAATTTATTGCCAAACGACTCTTTCAATGGATTTAAAGATGTTTTCCCTTCAGCTTTTGCTTTTTCGAATATGGGTGATTCGGCCATATTTCTACGAATTAGAAACGAGACAAAAACCATAATACTTGACAATAAGAATGGTATTCTCCAACCATAATCGTCAAAAGCTTCTTTGCCCATACTTGATCGAGTAAACATAATGACCCCCAAAGCAATAAAAAGCCCAACTGTGGCTGTGGTTTGTATCCAAGAGGTCCAGAATCCACGATTCTCTTGAGGTGAATGCTCAGCCACATAGGTAGCTGCACCGCCATATTCACCACCCAAAGCTAGGCCCTGAAGTAAGCGTAGAATCAATACCAAAACAGGTGCAAAATAGCCAATTGACTCATAGCTAGGTACTAAACCGATAGCAAAAGTGGCGCCTCCCATGAGCATTAGGGTGACCATAAAAGTGTATTTTCGACCTATTAAATCGCCCAACCGACCAAAAAATAGAGCGCCAAATGGGCGTATTACAAAACCGGCTGCAAAAGTTGCTAAGGTATTCAAAAAGCCAGCTGTTGGGTTATCGCTAGGGAAAAACTTCGATGCTAAAACGGTAGCCAATGCACCAAAAATATAAAAATCGTACCATTCAATAAGAGTTCCGACGGAGGAAGCACCAATGATATAGGTTAGGCTTTGTTTCTTATGAGACATTTAAAAAAAATAGGTGTATTTAGAATTATTGTTACAAATATAATCACTGTAAAACTTTTAAAATCATTTTTCCCGCCAAGCTTTCCATGCGCCAGTACTCCACAAAGCCCAAGCGATAAGCACTGGTTGAAAGAATAGGCGAATAAGCCTAGCTTTGTCAGAGTTTAGAGCTCCAAATGCATCGGTATGATTCAAATATTGAGATATATTTCCAGGATAAATTAATACAAAAAATAGGGCCAAAGCTAGGCCTATATTTGCCCTTTGACTTTTCAAAAAAATAATAGCCAGACCAAAGATTATTTCCACAACACCAGAAGCTAGCACCACAAAATCTTTACTAAAAGGCAACCAATCAGGTACTTGCGCTTGAAATTCTATTCTGTTAAATGTTAAATGGCTTATACCAGCAAAAAGCATAAAAGCACCCAAAATAATTCTGAGAATGTTTTCTGTGAGTGAAGTTGTAGTATTTTTTAGCATAGATTATTTTTTTATAAAAGGGGTTATAATAATAAATTAATAGGTTATGTTTTAAATTAAATAAATTGCTTCCAGCTTTCAGATTCAGCTATTTTTTTAATTAGTTGATTTCTTTCTATTAAAACTAAATTGAATTTTATATTCACTTTTTTGGAAAGCACAAAAACTGTTTTATTAAGCTCATAGAGCTGATATTTTGGTAACAAATAAATAATTTTCAATCATGAGCCCCTTGGGTGGCGATATTTAATTCAATCATAAAATTCAAACAAGTACTTATCATCATAGGAAACATCAAAATCAATCAGCATTTTCAAATATTCTTCTTTAAATGATTTTGTTCTGTGATGTTCCTCTTGATTCATTATATATTTTATTACAATGTCTCTCTGACTTTTGGAAAAAGAAAAGGCTCCATATCCTGATTGCCATTGAAATTTACCTTTAACAAAATGTTGATCATTAATCCAACCACTACTATTAGCTTTAACAGCACTCATAAAATCTGAAATACTCATTTTAACAGGCATTCCAAACAGAATATGAACATGATCTTTCCACCCTCCAACTGCCAATGATTTTGCACCCTTGTTTGTAATTATACCGGAAATATATTTATGTAAATCATCTCTCCAGTCTTTCGTGATAAAATTTTCACGATTTTTAACTGCGAAAACTGCGTGTATGGTTATTTGGGAATAGGTATTTGCCATAATTAATGTCGCCCCTACGGGGCTTTATATAATTCGTTTTTTTATATTTTACCAAAATATCGCCCTTATAGGGGCTCAAAAAATATTACTTCATCACATTGATTTTTTCCCAAAATAACCTAAACCATATTTTTTATAAGAATTAAAAATTACAAAAAAAGGAAATTAATTATCCAATTATTAACCACAAAAAGAAAAAATTCAAGCAAGTACTACCTAACAAATTCATAATCATCGTATTCTTAAAGCTGGCTTCTGCTTCATTATTCCAAGCTTTCAAAACCCAATAATTATAGAAAATTAAAGAGGGAGCCATGCAAATAAGGTAAGTAATAAAGTCACTTGAAAATAGCTTATTTGCTTTTTGAAAATAAAATAAAAAGCCCACTGTCGACAACAAAAAAAGAACTGCTGTAAATACAAAAGTGCCCTTTATACCAAGCTTTAAACTCATGGTAATATCACCACGCTTGGCGTCTTCATCGTGCTGATATATTTGTGTGATAGGATAAAAAGCCCAAAGATTAAGTGAAGTAAGTAATGCTGGCAATAGGGTTTCTTTTTCAAAAAAAGCTTTTGAACTATCACTAATTAATTGAAAAACAACTAGATAAATAAATAATCCTTGAAAAAGACCCACAATAAACCAACTGAAAAAAGGGTATTTTTTGAGCCTAATGATAGGATGAGAATAAGCTTTCGAAATTAAAATATAAATGATTATGGCAAATGAAAAAATAAGCCCGCAGGTAAAATAAGCCAAAATAACTGCAAACACATCTATCAAATTGGCTACATAATATAGTTGTATATTTACAGGCAATGGCTTTTCAACACCACCGATTGGGCCAACATCTTTATCGAAATAGCTGTTGTAGGCATTAGAAGCAGGGTAAACCATAAAATGAAGTATTATAAATGCCCAAATAGTTTTTGTAATATTAGGATTTATACTTTGGCTAAAGGCAAACCAAAAAACAGGCATTAAAAAGAATGAAAAATGAAACCGCAAATGCTGCAATATTGACTTCATATATTTAACAAATTACAAATGTTTGTAGTTTTTAAAAATATAAAGGTAAAGCAAATGACATTGAACCAATATTATACTTCGTATTTTTATAAAAATTATAGATTTCAAATTTACAAATAAAATATGCCTGCATATATAAATGCCATTGGTATTGCCATTCCTGAACATTGCATTGACCAGCAACAAATCGCAAACTTTATGTGCAATAGTATGCAGTTGGATGCACACGAAACCAGAAAGTTAAAAGCTTTATACAGGCATACAAAAATAAAAACCCGCCATAGTGTTGTATCAGATTATTCAAAAACTTTTGAAAACTTCACTTTTTACCCAAATAATGAGCAACTTACGCCTTTCCCAACAATATTACCACGTATGCTAGCCTATCGCAAATTTGCATTACCGTTGGCATCTGAAGCAATTGAAAGCTGTTTTTCTGACATTGAAAATCTGGAAATTGAAACTATAACTCATTTAATTACAGTGAGTTGTACTGGTATGTATGCGCCAGGGCTTGACATTGATATAGTTCAAAAATTTGGCTTGAACACAAATATAAAAAGGACTTGCATCAATTTTATGGGTTGCTACGGAGTGTTCAACGCACTAAAACTCGCAGAATCTATTTGCAATAACAAAATAGCCTATAAAGTGCTAATTGTTTCCGTTGAGCTTTGTACTCTGCATTTTCAAAAAGATGTTTCAGATAATAACCTCTTATCTAACGCCTTGTTTGCTGATGGTTCAGCAGCAGTTTTAATTGAAAATACACCTTCAAAAAGTAGGCCTTCCTTACAACTAAAATCGTTCTATTGTGACTTATTTCCTGAAGGAAGTAAAGATATGGAATGGAATATTTCGGATTTTGGTTTTGAAATGACCTTGAGCTCAAACGTACCAAAAATAATTAAAAATGGAATTAATGAGCTGTATAACAAGCTTTTGGCTCATTCAGGCTTAACCAGAAAAGATATTTCTTTGTATGCGATGCATCCGGGTGGCCGAGCAATTTTAGAAGTAATTGAAACTGCACTTATTATATCAAAGGCCGACAATAAATATGCTTATGACGTTTTAGAAAGATATGGAAATATGTCTTCGGCAACTGTGCTTTTTGTATTACAAAAAATATTGCTCAATTTAACCAGGCAAGATAAAGGAGAAAATATTTTAAGTTGTGCCTTTGGCCCAGGATTAACTTTAGAATCAATGATTTTAGAAGTTGTATAATCAAAAATAAAAAAATTAGAAAAGACATAAATAATTGGAAAACAAAATATTATATTTAATTCTTGTGTAAATTTGAAACCTATTAAGGAGATAAATCGTATCAAAATAGTATGTCCGCATCATCTATAGACAACAACCCGACTGAGCTTTTAAATGCAAGCGTGAAGGGCGACCGCAAAAGCCAAGAAAAGCTTTACAGGTCGTACTATAGCTATGCAATGTCAATTTGTTTGCGTTATACCAAAAATAAGGATGAGGCCATGGAAGTATGTAATGATGGTTTTTTAAAAGTGTTTTTAAAAGGCAATCAGTTTGATTCAAAGTACCCATTTAAGGCTTGGTTAAAGCGTATTATGGTAAATACCGCCATAGATTTCAACAGAAAAAATCAAAAACATGCCAATCATGATGATATTGAAACTGCTTACAATGTGTCGTCAAATTACGAAAACGCAGAAAGCAAAATTGCATATGACCAGTTATTGGAGTTGATTCAAAAACTCAATCCCTCCTACAGACAGGTTTTTAATCTTTTTGCCATTGATGGCTATTCACACGAGGAAATTTCTTCAATGTTAAATATACCTGTTGGCACTTCAAAGTCAAAGTTATCAAGAGCAAGAGAAACCTTGAGGCAAATGCTAAAAGCTATTAGTAATGAATTTGTAGGTCGTTGAAAAAAATATTTACCCTATTAAAATAGAAAATTAAATTTGAAATGAAAAATTGGAATAACCTTTCTGATGATGAACTAGATGAGCTTTTTAGGCAAACTGCCAGTGACAGCAATATCGAATTCGAAGAAGGGGCATGGAATAAAATGGAAGGAATGCTGAACAAAAATCAGCTTCTTCCGAGCAATAGTTTCTGGAACAGGAATGCTTTAATTGGATTGGCCTTACTTTTTACAATTGGATCAAGCTTATATTTAGGGGGAAATTATTATTTCAACAAAAAAAACAAAAACATATCAAGTAACAATATTGAAAAAGAGGCAACTAAAACTACAATTGTTAAAAATCAAAATTCACTGGAGGAATCATCAAAACTTGCAAATATTGAAAAAAATTTAAGTGGTAATAATAACAATTTAAATAGTAAAATACTTCCAAGTGAAACAAAAATCATAGAGAAAAAAACCCTGAATAATTCTACTTCTGAAATTAATGAAAATGGCACTTTGGCAGAAAATTATAACAAGCCAATTGATGGGAAATCAAAAGATTTGAAAAGTATTGTAACTCAAAACATTAATATTAAAGAAACCGCACTCAAAGGAGCCAAACCAAATGAATTTGAAAGGAATGTTATAGTGAGGAGCGAGGAAAAATCTTTAAAAAATAAAGTAAAAAATACTGAAAATAAGTCTTTTGAAATTACTAAAAATCAAAGCGGTGAGAAAGTTGATATTATTGAAAAAACTGTAGATGCTGATTTTTCAAACAAATTAAAAAAATCAAATTCTAAGTCAGATTTGATTTCCAAAACGAACCTCAATAAAAATACAAAAATATTGAATAAAATCGGGCGAGGTCAATCTGAAGTTGCAAGCAATTCCAGCAAAAAAAATACAACCTCAAAAAGTAGCTCCAATAAAAATAATATTATTCTGGCAGAACAAAACCTTGTAAATAAAGAGAATAATATGTCAAATTCAGTTTTGGCACAAATAGAAAGCGCCCCAGAGGCTAAATCCGAAATACAACAACTAATTTTCAGAAGTGTAAATTCCAAACAAATTTCCTACAAGAAACCACAATTTAATGTAATTGTAAAGTCACTTAATATGCCTTTCCCAGAGAGTAAACCAGAGCCTTTCTTTAAAAAAGGATTTTCAGTACGAGTTGGTTTATCTCCTGATATAAGTAGAGTTGGTTCAAATGCAATTCAGAAAATTGGAAGCAATATGGGAGGCTTTTTGGAGTATCGTTTTAGCAAAAGATTGGTTTTACAGGCAGGTATTTTTAGGTCAATGAAGTATTATGAAGCTTATCCTGAGCAATATGACTGGATTTGGGGTAAACCAGCCTCAAAATTAGTTGACGTTGAGGCAGCTTGTAAAATGATGGACTACCCCATAAATATTCGTTATGATATTGTAGCAAATACAAAATCAAGAATGTTTGGAACCTTAGGTGTTACCACTTATAAAATGATGAACGAATACTATGATTATAATTATGAAAATAATGCTGATCCAAATATAAAATGGCACAACTGGAATGGGAAAACAGGCTCCTATTTTAACAGTAATCTAAATATTTCAATTGGCTTTGAAAAACAAATATCAAAAAATTTAACCATGCAAATTGAGCCGTTTGTAAAAGCCCCTTTGAAAAGTATTGGCTTTGGAAACGTGCCACTTATAAGTTACGGAATGATGTTTTCAGCCAACTATCCATTAAATAATCTAATAAAGAAAAAATAAAATTTCTCAAAACAATTTTTAGTTTAAAACGGTTTTCTATTCTCTAGGAAACCGTTTTCTTTTTATTACTTTCAAAAAATATATATCGTTTTAAAAAATAGGGAACCGTGTTTTATATTATTCCGTATTAAAAAAAAATAATAAAACTAAAATCCAAAACTTTACAATGAAGCAACATATTAACGAAGTAAATCCTGAATTGAAAAACAAATTAGAGACGGGTGAATTGTCAAGAGGTCAGTTCTTAAAGCAATTGGGCTTAAGTTCAGCAACTTTAATGGCTTTTTATTGTATGGGAACATTAAGTTCTTGTTCATCTGAAAAACAGGATGACCCAAAACCTGCAAATCCTGTAACCGGAGGAAATAATACAAAAATAGACTTTACTTTAGATTTAAACAATGCAGATTTTAAAGGATTAAAAACAGATGGCGAATTTGTAATTAAAGACAGCCTTATTGTTTTTAATACCGGAGGTAATTATTTTGCACTTGAAAAAGCATGCACCCACGCTGGTACTACAGTAACCTTCAGAAAAGCTACAACAGATGTTTGGTGCTCAAATCATGGTTCGGTTTTTGGGATAGATGGTAAGGTGAAAAATGGACCAGCCACGGATGCGCTAAGAATCTATAAAACTGAAACTTTAGACTCGGGCAATAAACTCCGAGTTTTTGAATAAATATAGAAAAAATTAAATATTGTTATTGGGGTTAGGATGCGGGTGATGCTCAAAAATAGGCTTTTTTTAAGCCTATTTTTGTTTGATTTTCTTGGATATTATCTGTAACAGCTTTAATTTTGATTGGCACGGCTATAATATACTTTTGCCCAATTTATATGGTATTGGGGAAAACCACCTACCCAGTAGATTCAAAATAGACTTACATGAATTCTTAAATTTAAGGATTGGTCTTTTATAAATATTTAAAGCCCAATTCCTACTTTATTTAAAAACTTTGAAGAAAATTTTGATTTAGTCGTGATGTACCTTACACTAGCACCGATGTATGGGCCTGCAGCTGGTTTCGAATCAGAAATACGATCGTTGGCTGCATTGAAAGTTCGCAATTGACGAACTCCCGCAAAACCACCTTCAATTGATAAATTAAAAGCTTTTAAAACGTGAGTATTGGCAGCTAACGATATATTTAAATGTTGATAATTTTCCTTTCTAGGTACATTTTCACTTCCAATTTGCTCCTGAAAACCAGCACTATAACCTTTCATGGCAGCTGTTGCTTCCAAATTAAACCATTCTGTGAATTTCCTATTTACAGAGGTTTGAAATGGTAATAAGCCCGAAATTCGCCAATCTTTACCTAATTTTTTATTAAAGCCAAATACTGGTATTAATCTAAATTTTTGGTTAAAAACAACCGCTGAGCCATATAATATTTGCGTATGTAAGCCCAATACTCTCATTCGAGCGGCTCCACCCCAAAGAAAAGGCTGTGGAGTAAAAAACGTTTCATCCGACTCACTAAAACCGATACCTCCACCATATATCCAAAGGCGCTCTCTTAAACTAGCTTGTAATTGTATTATACTCAACGCCAAAGACTTATACCCTTTTTTATTGATATTATCTGTTAGGCTAGGCTCATTTTGGGCTATATTTACCCCAATGACGGTATGTAGTGCTTTTATATCGAACTTTTTCCTAAAGCCAATACCCACTTGAACCTCACTCCGAAGTGGCATAAACCCTGAAATAGAATTACGGCTAAGGCCAAATTCAATGCTATTTCCTGACGAACCTAAACCAGATTTTGAGTAGGATTTTGCACTCAATGAAATATTTGGATAAAAAAGTTGACTAAAAGAATTATTTTGGGCAATAACTTTTTCTGAAAAAATGAAAAGTATAAATAAAATTGTAATTCTTTGGAAAGGCATATTATCGTTTTTTGTATAAACGTACAGTCTATTTTTAAAATTTCATAAAAGACTTTTTTATTCTGTAAAGGTCATTTTATTGCCGAAAGGGTCAATAGTTTCCATTTCCAACTTCCCCTTTTCAAAAAATGATTCTCCTAGGCCTGGTCGATTGTATTTGTATTTTTTATCGGTCAAAAGTTTATGGTACTCTTTCAGCCCTTTATAATTTTCAATATAAATTCTGGCACCTGGTGAGCAGTCGCCCGAATGGCCCGAAAGATGAAGCACTAAATCATCTTTAGAAATTTGCATGTAAACGGGCGAATTTTCATCCAAATAGTTTTCCCAATCTAATTTAAATTCCATCCAATCGATGTAATGTTCCATTGCTCTATGGTAGTCAAAAATTCTAAAAATTGGGATTACTTTTGCCATAATCAATTGTGGTTTAATGAGTTATGATTTTAACAATTACTAATTAGTTTTTCATTCAAATCATCAATCTTCAATTTTACCCACATAATTAAAGGGCGTTATTTGCTTCAATTCAAACTTTATTTTCGCCCCAATATTCAAATTATCAATGAATTCTGAGATTGATTTCTGGGTAATTTTTTCGTTTTTTCGAGTCAACTCCAAAAGCGCTTCATAAGGTTTTTGAAAGCCTTCTCTACGCAACACAGTTTGGATAGCCTCAGCAACTACAGCCCAATTATTTTCCAAGTCATCATTAATGGCAGCCAGATTTAATTCCAATTTTTCTAGCCCTTTTAAAGTTGACTTTAAAGCTATTAACTGATGCGCAATTGGCACTCCAATATTTCTCAAAACTGTGGAATCTGTAAGGTCACGCTGTAACCGAGAAATGGGCAATTTAGCTGAAAGGTGCTCAAATAATGCATTGGCAATGCCTAAATTACCTTCCGCATTTTCAAAGTCAATTGGGTTAACCTTATGTGGCATGGCCGACGAACCAATTTCACCTTTTTTTATTTTTTGTTTGAAATAACCTAGTGAAATATATTGCCATATATCTCTGTTTAAGTCGATTAGAATTGTATTTATTCTTTTGAGCGCATCAAACTGAGCGGCCATATTATCATAATGTTCAATTTGAGTAGTATGCTTACTTCTCAACAAGCCAAGGCTACTTACAAGTTTATTGGCAAAATCAAACCATTTTATTTCCGGAAAAGCAATAAAATGTGCATTGAAATTACCTGTTGCACCTCCAAATTTGGCAGAATGTTTACTGTTTTGTAACACCTCAATTTGCACTTTTAATCTTTCAACGAATACCGCAAATTCTTTTCCCAAGCTGGTAGGTGATGCTGGCTGGCCATGTGTACGGGCGAGTAAACTAATACCTTTCCAATCCATTGCATAATCATCCAATTTATTTAAAACTTCAGAAAATTTCGGGTATACTACTTTTTCCAATCCTTCTTTCAAGCTTAACGGAATTGATGTATTATTTACGTCTTGCGAAGTAAGCCCAAAATGTATAAATTCTGAATATTCCCCCAAATTCAAGCCCAGAAATTTCTCTTTTAAAAAATATTCTACAGCCTTTACGTCATGATTGGTTGTTTTCTCTATTTCTTTTATTTTTAGTGCATCTTTTTCTGAAAAATTTTCATAAATAAATCTTAAGCTTGTAAAATTATTTTTATTAATGCCTTTTAATTGAGGCAAGGGTAGCTCGCAAAGCGCAATAAAATATTCAATTTCCACTTTTACTCGATAATGTATTAAGCCAAACTCCGAAAAATAAGGTGATAATTCATAGGTAACGGCATTGTAACGGCCATCAATTGGCGAAATTGCATGAAGGGAATTGTTCATCAAAAATTATTTATTTAGTATTGCTTTTTGGTATATTTTCAAATAAATTCAGAATTTATTTCTGAAAAAGCAATTCAATTGATTTATAAGAGAATACAAATTTACAATTTTACTTCCTACATTCCGATTATTCTAATATTTTATAAAAACAGCTTTCGAAATTAAATAGAATAGGATAAAGCCCTTACTGCAGGGACAAATCCCAATTAGTCCAAAAAATGCAAATTTTACCTATATTTTAGAATGTATTGCTGTTTATCCTTATTTTAATTATTGATTAATATTGGTAAATTAATTTTAGGAACTTAAATTGCATTCATTCTTGAAATATTTTTACTATTTCAATTTTGCAAACTTTAATTTTTAATAAAAATCTTTAATTTCTAACAACAAACTATTTTATTATGCATTCAACATTTTGGGGTGAGTTTATGGGTACAATGGTGCTTATTTATTTGGGTAATGGCGTAGTAGCCAATGTATTACTTGAAAAAACCAAAGGCCAAGGCGCTGGCCTAATCGTAATATCGGCTGGTTGGGCTTTTGCAGTAACCATGGGCATATTTGTGGCTACCTATTTTGGAAGTAGTGGGGCCAACATCAATCCTGCTGTTACTATTGCCAATGCAGTACGTTCTGGTGAAATCGGTGAATCGTTTTCAATGATACTTGCTCAATTATTGGGTGCTTTTACTGGTGCATCGCTAGTGTGGCTTCAATACAAAGACCATTATGCTGCCACGGAAGACAAAGGGCTTAAACTGGCTACTTTTTCAACTGGTCCCGCCATAAAAAACAATACTAACAATTTTTTATCTGAATTTTTGGCCACTTTTATTATGGGTTTAGTGGGCGGTGCCTTGGGCTCAATTCAAAACGGATTAGGCCCATTTGCTGTTGGCCTTATGATTTGGGGCATCGGCATTAGCCTTGGTGGTACAACAGGCTATGCTATTAATCCTGCTCGAGATTTGGGCCCCCGAATTGCACATGCTATTTTACCTGTCTCCGGTAAAGGTGATAGCGATTGGGGCTATGCATGGATTCCAGTAGTTGGGCCAATTTGCGGCGCAATTGTTGGTGGACTTGTAGCTGGGATGGCGTAGGCCCCCTAACCCCCAGAGGGGGAACTATACTTTTACATTTTAAATTTACTTCGAGCGGCTTTCCGCTTTTACATTTTACATTTTTTTCCATGTACATAGGCTCAATTGATCAAGGCACAACATCAACTCGTTTTATAATTTTTGACAAACAAGGCAACCAAATAGCTACAGGTCAAAAAGAACATACTCAAATATATCCACAAGCCGGTTGGGTGGAGCATGACCCTGCCGAAATATGGACTAACACACAAGAAGTCATAGGATTAGCCCTAGGAAAAGCCAACCTAAACCCTTCGGATATTGTGGCTGTAGGTATTACAAATCAACGGGAAACTACAGTTGTTTGGAATAAAAATACAGGTCTGGCCTATTATAATGCACTTGTATGGCAAGATACACGAGTTGGTAATATGGTAGCTGAATTAGCCAAAGACGGTGGCCCCGACCGCTTCCGAAATTCAACAGGCTTGCCTTTAGCAACTTATTTTAGTGGTTTGAAAATAAAATGGTTACTGGAAAACGTAAAAGGATTGCGAGAAGAAGCCGAAGCAGGCAATGCTATTTTTGGAAATATGGATACCTATATTCTCTGGAACTTGACTGGTGGAACTGATGGTGGCATACACGTTACTGATGTTACAAACGCCTCTCGTACACAATTGATGAATCTTAATTCGCTCTCATGGGATGAAGCTATTCTAAAAACTTTAAATATTCCTAAATTAATGTTGCCTACCATTCGCTCAAGTAGTGAAATTTATGGAGTGGCTTTAGGCGTGCTTTCAGGTGTACCAATAGCAGGCATACTGGGAGATCAACAGGCAGCATTGGTTGGCCAAACTTGCTTTCAACCTGGTGAAGCAAAAAACACATATGGCACAGGTTGTTTTATGTTGATGAATACAGGTACAACACCTTGTCCATCTACCTTTGGCTTACTTACTACTTTGGCCTATCAGTTTGGCAATGAGCCTGCTACCTATGCTTTGGAAGGATCTGTGGCAATCACCGGGGCTTTAGTTCAATGGCTGCGTGACAATTTGGAAATCATTAAAACTAGCCCCGAAATAGAAACTTTGGCCAAAACTGTTGACGATAACGGTGGCTGCTATTTTGTACCTGCCTTCTCTGGCCTTTATGCCCCTTATTGGAAGGCTGATGCCCGTGGTGTAATTGCTGGCCTTACTCGTTATGTAAACAAAGGCCATATTGCCAGAGCCGCTTTGGAAGCCTCAGCTTTTCAAACTTTGGAGGTATTGGAAGCTATGGAAAAAGACTCAAAAATTGAAATAAAAGCATTAAAAGTGGATGGTGGCATGGTAGTAAATGAGCTTTTGATGCAGTTTCAGTCCGATTTAGTAAAAGTGCCTGTTGTGCGCCCATCCATGATAGAAACTACCGCATTAGGTGCTGCTTATGCCGCTGGCTTGGCTGTGGGCTATTGGAAAGACCTTGATGATTTGAAGCAAAATTGGGGAATTGACAAAACTTTTACCCCAAATATGGAAGCTCCAAAGCGTGCAAAGTTGGTGAAATATTGGAAAAAAGCGGTTACTAGAAGCTTTGATTGGGAGGAAGAGGATTGAGTTGGTAGCTAAATGAAAACAAAAAAATCATTAACTCATTGAATTGATGATTTTTTTAATGATAATTATTTTTTTTGCCTAATATTTCAATAAAATTAGGCAACTAAATGAGGCCTATCCAAACTTGTATTGCTATAAGCTGGGCAAGCGTTTTTCTTAGAGCCAGCGCATGAAACACATATTACTGAAATAACTATTGCAAAAAGGAAAACTAATTTCTTCATTATTTTAATTTTTTTGTGAATGGGTTTCTCTTATAAAATTACGAAAAACAATCAATTTTATTGCCTTATAATTTATTTTTCTATTGAATTTCAACTAATTCCAGTTCCTTTTTCACATTAAGCACCTTTATTTTTTTTTCTTTTTGCTCGGTATAGCCTAATATTTCAAGCATAATATCACTTTTTTGTTCTTCAGCAAATAATCGAGTTGTAATGTTCCCCTCTTCATCCAAGTCGATAATTACGTGCTTAGGCGCCGGTATCAAACAATGTTGAATACCACCATAACCGCCCAAACTTTCTTGGTAGGCACCTGTATGGAAAAAGCCCACAAATTGTGGTGAAGCCGCTTCTTCAATTATTGGCAAATACAAGTCGGCCGAATGTGCCTCCGTATTGTAGTAATCCATTGAATCACAGGTCAATCCGCCCAAATTCACCTTTTGGTAAGGGCTGTCCCAATTATTAATTGGCAACATAATATAACGCTGGTTCATCCCCCAACTATCGGGCAAATGTGTAATAAAAGAGCCATCAATCATATACCAAAGTTCTTTATCATTTTGCAATTTTTGGTCTATTATTGAGTACAAAACCGCTCCTGATTCACCCACTGTATAGCTACCAAACTCCGTATAAATGTGGGGGACAGGTACGCCTGATTTATTGCAAATCCAAAGGATCGATTCCACTATTTCGTCAATCATTGACTGGTAATCATAATTGAACTGTAAAGAGGTTTGGATAGGTAGACCTCCTCCTATATCAATAGAATCCAACTCAGGGCAAACCTTTTTCACCTCACAATATTTATAAATAAATCGGCTCAATTCAGACCAATAATAGGCCGAATCTTTTATGCCAGTATTTATAAAAAAGTGCAACATTTTCAACTTAAACTTAGGGCTTTTTGCAATTTTTTCTTGATAAAGCGGAATAATATCGTTGTATCTAATTCCTAATCGAGAGGTGTAAAAAGCAAAATCGGGTTCCTCGTCTGTGGCTATTCTTATTCCCAAATTAATGGGGTGCTCGTCATTTGTATGGCTTTCATAATAATCTATTTCGGCCAAATTATCTAAAATTGGTATGCAGTTGAAACCGTCATTTATTAAACCAGATATATTTTGCTTATAGCCTGGCTGCTTATAACCATTACAAAGTATAGCGATATTTTTTGCGATTTTCCCTTCAGAATATAACTGCCGCAAAATCGGAATATCGAATGCTGAAGAGGTTTCAATATGCACATTATGCTTCAATGCCTCTTCCAAAACAAACCGAAAATGTGAGCTTTTAGTGCAGTAACAATAAGTGTAATTTCCCTTATAATTAAACTTTTTTATAGCATTCCTAAACAGTACTTTTGCATTTTCAACATGTTCACCAATCTTAGGTAAATAACTGATTTTCAGTGGTGTACCATACTGTTTAATGATTTCCATCAACGGCACATTATTGAAAAGCAGCTCATTATTTTCATTGATATTAAACTCCCTTGTTGGAAATTCTATCGTTTGGTCAATCAGGTCAATATAGTTTTTCATTCTTTATAAAAAAACAAAATATTTAATTTTTAATGCTTTAATTTTTAAAAAGCCTGCAAAGTTGATGGAAAATTGTGATTTTTGCAAAGGAATTTTACTATCACTATAACAAATTTCCATAATTACTTAAAAGTTTTGGTTGAATTATTCACTATATTTAAGTTTGGGATTGTTATCCAAATCAAATTTAAGCTGTTGCTTACCCAAACTAAAATATAGAATCACCTTTTTTTGATTTGGTATTTCCTTTTGTTATTAATAAATTTAA
>JANMZR010000151.1:0-39696 GCA_031383555.1 Cytophagaceae bacterium
AACGAAGTAAAATACCGAGTGACCTATGCCGATACTGACCAAATGGGGTATATGTATTATGGAAATTATGCTAAATTGTATGAGATTGGCCGTACTGAAGCCTTGAGAAATATTGGCTTCAAATATAAAGATATGGAGGCCGCCGGTATAATGATGCCAGTTTATGAAAACTACTCAAAGTATTTATTACCAGCACTTTACGATGATTTCTTAACCATAAAAGTAACCATAAAAACATTACCAACTGTTAGATGCATTTTTGATTATGAAATATTTAATGAAGCTGGCAGCCTATTAAATACTGGACAAACTACTCTAGTATTTTCAAGAATGAGCGATAATAAACTTTGCAAACCACCACAAAATTTAATGCTTTTACTAAATAAATATTTTACAAAATAGGTAATAAATTGGATAAAAAATTTAACCAAATATTAAAAAAATATCAATTAATTGATGCATTCGTAACTATTAAAGAGGTATTAAAATTACTATGGGAGAAAATTCTGCACTTTGATATTGATTCACGAGCTGCAGCCGTCGCTTTCAATTTTACATTAGCCGTATTTCCAACAATAATCTTTCTGTTTACCCTCATACCTTATATTCCTATTAAAAATTTGGACCTTCAAATTTTGAATTTTTTAGAAGATCTTATGCCTACTGGCATATTTTTAGAATCAAAAGCTACCATAATTGATATTACAAGTAAAAAACGTGGAGGGGTACTTTCATTAGGTTTCATATTAGCCTTGTATGCCTCAACAGCAGCCGTGATGGCACTTATACGCACTTTCAATATGACTTACCGCACATCAGAAAGTCGAGGTATTATTAAACAAAGGGCAGTTGCAGTGGTTTTGAATTTCCTATTAACAACTATCCTATTTATGGCAATTATAATTTTAATTGTTGGGCGCCAGGTGATCGATGTTTTTCTTGAAAATGGTTGGCTTACTGTGGACTTCAACTATTTTGCCCTTCAAGTAATAAGATATGGTGTTTTGTTTGCTGTATTATTTTTAGCGGTTTCAGTCATATATTATGTAGCACCGTCAATTCATAAGCGTTGGAAATTTTTAAATTATGGCTCAATAACAGCTTCAATTTTAATTATTTTTGCTACCAATTTATTTTCTTACTATATTTCTAATTTTATGAGTTATAACAAACTTTACGGATCAATAGGAACTATTATTGCCCTCATGGTTTGGCTTTATTTAATTGCTTTGATCCTTATTATTGGTTTTGAAATAAATGTTTCACTCGACCATGCAAAAGCTAAAAAAACTACTGATTAAAACACTTTTTTTTGAATAAACTAAATAGAATATTTTTCGAAAATTGAATTACAATGGCCTCTTTTTTAAAGCTTTATACCAAAAATACAGATATAAAGAAAATTCTTGAAGTTGTAGAATGCCTTAAAAATGGTGGCGTAATTATATACCCAACCGATACAATTTACGGCTTAGGTTGCGATATTCACAGCCAAAAAGCTGTTGAAAAAATCTGTAAAATAAAAGGCATAAAACCAGAAAAATCTCAGTTATCATTCATTTGTAACGATTTAAGCCATATTGCAGATTATGCGAAAGTATCAACACCGGCCTTCAAATTAATGAAAAGGGCATTGCCAGGTCCATTTACATTTTTACTAAATGCCAGTAGTAAAGTACCCAAAATAATACAAGCCAATCGAAAAACAGTAGGTATAAGAATTCCCGATAACATCATACCAAGGCTTATTGTACAAGAATTGGGCAATCCAATAGTAACAACCTCCCTTAAAGAAGAGGATTCGCTAGAGTTTTCGACAGACCCAGAGCTAATTTTTGAAAAATATGAAAACTTAGTCGATATGGTAATTGACGGCGGAATAGGCAGCATCACCCCATCTACAATAATTGATGCTACAAATGACGATTTTGAAGTAATTAGGCAAGGTTTAGGTAATATTGAAGACTTTATTTAAACTGAAAGCTCAAAATTATTTACTCCATTTTTTCTTACCTATTTGAAAATTCACAAAATATTATTAATTTGATAATCATATGGTTATTGAAGCGCATTATTTACCTTGTTTGGAGTATTTTACAATTATTTCTGAATTTGAAGAAATCAAATTGGAAATTCATGAAAACTACCAGAAACAAACCTATAGGAATAGATGCAAAATATTGGCTACCAATAAAATTGACGATTTGATTATTCCTATAATCAATGGCAATTCAAAAGAAATTATAAAAAATATTAAAATAGATTATAATCAAGACTGGGTTCGTAGGCATTTGGGGGCAATAAAATCAGCATACGGAAAGTCTCCATACTTTGAACATTTCTATGACAATTTCCGTATTGTTTTTGAGAAAAAACCTGACTTTTTGATAGACTTAAATTTTAATTTACTGACAGTTTGTCTGAAACTTTCGAAGTTAAATATAAAAGTGACATTTACGGAAAAATACGAAAACATATTAGAAAATGATTTTAGAGGTAAAATCCATCCAAAAAAAGATTCTGGAACTTTAAATAGTTACCAAAGCTTTAGTTATTTGCAAAATTTTGGAGAGAAATTTGTACCCAACCTCAGTATTATTGACCTTTTGATGTGCCAAGGACCTCGAGTTTCACATATAATTGAGGGTTCAAACACAAAATTGAACATAATTTCAAGTCAAAGTGTTTAAGTTTTAAAATACATTGATTAAATTTAAATAGATATTTTAAAATCCTAAGTAAATTTCTCATTTAAAATGAAATTTATGAGGTTTTTAATTAATAAAAAATAATTTATGGCTAAAGAATCGAAGTTTTCGAATAGAGTAAAAGAAGTAATAACCATGGCCAAAGAGGAAGCTTTAAGGTTAAGTCATGATTACATTGGCACAGAACATATGCTTTTAGGCATGATTCGTGAAGGTGAAGGAACCGGCATGGAGCTTTTGAAAAAGATTGTAAATGTTTTAGAACTAAAAATAACTTTAGAACAAAATACAAAGTCAAGCATTTCTGATTTTGTCAAGAATAGAGAAAACATTGCACTCACACCTCAATGTGAAAGAATTCTAAAAATGACATACCTTGAAGCACGCATTTTCAAATCGGAAATAGTGGGTACGGAGCATCTTTTAATGGCAATACTTCGTAATCAAGACAATATAGCTTCGCAAGTATTAAATAAATTTCAAGTTCATTATGACCTTATAAAAGAAATGTTAGAATATCAATCAAATCCTAACCCAAAAATGGGCCCAGAGGCCGATGATTTGGACGAAGAAGGCCGTATGTTTGGCTCAAACCCTTCATCACGTGGCGATGCAGGCACAAAACAAGGCGAAAAATCAAAAACACCTGTACTTGACAATTTCGGTCGAGATTTAACAAAAATCGCAGAAACAGGCAAGCTTGACCCAATTGTGGGTAGAGAAAAAGAAATAGAAAGAGTTGCTCAAATACTTTCTCGACGCAAGAAAAATAACCCAATTCTTATTGGTGAGCCAGGTGTTGGTAAAACAGCCATCGCCGAAGGATTAGCCTTAAGAATTGTTCAGAAAAAAGTATCGAGAGTACTGTTTGGAAAAAGAGTAGTTACCTTAGATCTGGCTTCATTAGTAGCTGGCACTAAATACCGTGGGCAGTTTGAAGAGCGTATGAAAGCAGTGATGACAGAACTTGAAAAAAGTCCTGATGTTATCCTTTTTATAGATGAATTACATACAATTGTTGGTGCTGGAGGTGCCTCTGGCTCATTGGATGCCTCAAATATGTTCAAACCTGCCTTAGCACGTGGTGAAATCCAATGTATTGGTGCTACTACTTTAGATGAATATCGTCAATATATAGAAAAAGATGGGGCTTTGGCTAGACGCTTTCAAACTGTGATGGTTGAGGCAACCTCAATTATTGAAACCATTGAAATATTGAATAATATTAAGGATAAATACGAGGAGCACCATCATGTAATCTATTCAAAAGAGGCTATTGAGCAGTCAGTTTTGCTATCAGAAAGATATATTTCAGATCGGTTTTTACCAGACAAAGCCATTGATGTAATGGATGAGGTGGGTGCTAGAGTACATATTATGAATATTAATGTACCCGAAGACATAGTTGCCCTTGAAACGCAAGTTGAGAATATCAAGAAAGAGAAAAATATGGTAGTAAAGTCTCAAAAATATGAAGAGGCTGCACAATTACGTGACCGTGAAAAAAGACTTTTAGAGCATTTGGATAAAGCTAAATTAGCCTGGGAGGAAGAAACCAAAAGGAAAAGATATAAGGTTGATGAAGACCATGTGGCCGATGTAATCTCACAAATGACTGGTATTCCTGTGAATAAAGTGGCTGCAAAAGAAAGTAGTAAACTATTGACAATGCTCGATGATATCAAAGGAAAAGTTATAGGTCAAGATGCTGCTATTGAGAAACTTACAAAAGCAATTCAACGTACTCGAGTAGGTTTAAAAGACCCTAAAAAACCAATAGGTTCATTCATATTTTTAGGCCCTACAGGTGTAGGAAAAACAGAATTGGCTAAAGTACTGGCAACTTATTTATTCGATAAAACTGATGCTTTGGTGCGAATTGATATGAGTGAATATATGGAAAAATTCTCTGTATCTCGCTTAGTTGGAGCCCCTCCAGGTTATGTAGGTTATGAGGAAGGTGGTCAATTGACAGAAAAAATCAGAAGAAAACCTTATTCGGTTGTGCTTTTAGATGAAATAGAAAAAGCACATCCAGATGTGTTCAATATCCTCTTACAAGTTTTAGATGATGGTATTTTGACTGATGGATTAGGTCGTAGAGTCGATTTCAGAAATACAATTATCATCATGACATCCAATATCGGGGTACGTGACTTGAAAGATTTTGGAGCAGGAATAGGATTTGCTTCCGCTTCAAAAGGCGAAAATAAAGACGAACAAATGCGCTCAACCATTCAAAATGCTTTGAAAAAAGCTTTCTCACCAGAGTTTTTGAATCGTTTAGATGATGTGATTATTTTCAATTCGTTGGAAAGAGAAAGTTTGCATAAAATAATTGATTTAATGCTAGTGAAGCTTTTCACTAGAATTACTGACCTAGGCTATAAAGTTGAATTAACAGAAAAAGCTAAAGATTTCATCGCAGAAAAGGGATATGATCCACAATACGGTGCACGTCCGTTGAATAGAGCCATTCAACGCTATTTGGAAGACCCAGTTGCTGAGGAAATCCTAAAAGGAAATTTGGCTAAAGGTGAAGTAATTTTGGCTGATTATTCTGGCGAAGGCGATTCATTGACTGTGAGTCGAGTGGCAAAAGTTGAGGAAGTTGTTTCGGAATAGATTTTTTACATTCTAAAAAAATTAAAAAAGCCCTGAATTAGGGCTTTTTTAATGGAATATAACTTTTAGAGGATTGACCAATGGCCTAAATTTGTTATTTTTGAACTCTAAATTAAATAAATTAAAAACCAATCTTACTAAATGAGTTTATTACAAAATAAAGTAGCCTTAATCACGGGTGCCTCTCGAGGAATTGGCCGATCAATTGCCATCACTTTTGCAAAACAAGGAGCCAATGTGGCTTTTACCTATCTTTCATCAGTTGAAAAAGGTGAAGCACTTACTGCCGAATTGGAAGCTTTCGGCATTAAAGCTAAGGGTTATAGATCTGATGCATCTGATTTTTCTCAAGCCGAAAGCCTTGTAAATGAAGTAGTTGCTGACTTTGGAACAATAGATATTTTAGTAAATAATGCAGGCATTACACGTGATGGCCTACTTATGCGTATGGGTGAAGAGCAATGGGATGAGGTAATAAGAGTAAATCTCAAATCAGTTTTTAACCTCACAAAAGCGACTACAAAACCGATGATGAAAGCCAAATTTGGCTCAATAATTAACCTTACATCGGTGGTTGGCATACGTGGAAATGCAGGGCAAGCCAACTATGCAGCCTCAAAAGCTGGAATAATCGGATTTACAAAATCGATAGCTTTGGAGTTAGGCTCTAGAAATATACGGTCAAACGCCATAGCTCCAGGTTTTATTGAAACAGAAATGACAGATGAACTCAATGCAGCTTCAATTGAAGAATGGAAAAAAACAATACCTTTAAAGCGTGGTGGACAACCTGAAGAAGTCGCCGAAGCTTGTGTATTTTTGGCTTCAGACATGAGCCGCTACATTACTGGCCAAGTGCTTCAAGTGGATGGAGGGATGTTAACGTAATTTAAGTGATGAGATATAAACGATAAGTTATGAGTTTTGTTAATTGTTTTACTAAAACCAATAATTCTCAGAGTAATTTCTCATATCTCTTGTCTATTTTCTAAAAACTCATCACTTATATCTCATAACTCATCACTAAGATTTTGGATAGCCTAAAAATAAAACTACTTTTTGAGTCATCACCTTGGTTATTAGTACTTTGCCTACTTTTGGGTGCAATTTATGCTTTTGCTTTATATCAAAAAAAAGCACCTTGGGGTAAAACTTTAAATATAATTTTAGCCATAATAAGAGGCCTGTTAGTTAGCCTTTTAAGTTTGTTGCTACTTAATTTTTTCATAAAAAAAACTGAAAATAAAGTTCAAAAAAATGTGATTGGTATACTTTTCGAAAATTCAAAATCGATAAGTACAATTGGCCAAAACAAAATAAATGAAATTAAATTAGGGCTTCAAAACCTTAAAAATAGCTTAGTGGAAAAAGATTTTGAAGTTGAAATTGGTAATTTTTCCAATCAAAACTATATCGACTCTATAAAATTTGACCAGAATTCAACAAATTTGAGCCAATTAATTTCAAACTTCAAATCCAAAAACGAAGGGCGAAATATTACCGATATTCTACTAATTTCTGATGGTATAAATAACCAAGGAATAAGCCCATCGAATGCTAAGTCACCTTACCCAATTCATACGCTTGGTATCGGCGATACTACAACAAAAAGAGATATTATTTTAAAAAATATTATTGCCAATAACATTGCATATAAAGGCAATGAATTTATAGTTCAAGCCGAAATATTTTCATCAGGATTCGCAGGAAAAAGCACACAAGCAATTATTAGTCAAGACGGTAAAACAATTCAATCAAAAAATATTTCATTCACCAACTCGAATGAACCTTCTATTGTCGAGTTCAAAATTTCACTCAATAAAATAGGATTAAATAGGCTAACAATCCGTTCAAATGCTTTGGCTGGCGAGTATAATTTAAAGAATAATTCGAGAGAAATTTTTATAGAAATAATTGATGGCCAACAAAAAATATTGCTTTTGGCACCAGCGCCACACCCAGATATAAAAGCCTTAAAAGCTATTATTGAAAACAATGAAAACTTTAAACTTACTATTGGCATTTCAAACCAAAGCCAAAAAATAGATTTTAACCAGAAATATGACCTTGTTATTCTTCATCAATTACCCGATGAAATAAGCAGTTTTAGTGCTGAAATAAAGCAATTTAAACTAAAAAACATGCCAATTTTTTATATTATTGGAAATATGAGCTCAATTGCTGCCATCAATTTGCAAAACAATGAAGTAGAGATTGGGGCTTCCTCTTTTGAAACAGATAAAGTAATTGGAACCTTCAATGAAAATTTCACCTCCTTAAATTTTGATGATACAAATATAAATTTAATTGAAAAACTACCACCAATTATAGTTCCTTTTGGTGAATTTAAAACTAAAAACGAGATCATATTATATCAAAAAATTGGGAATACATTTACAAAAAAACCACTCTTGATTTTGAACAATAAAGTGCCAAAATCGGCCTATTTTATGGGAGAAGGCCTCTGGGGTTGGCGAATGGAAGAGTACTCGCAAACAGAAAAAAATGAGGTAGTCGATGACCTTTTCACCAAAGTAATTCAGTTAATTTCAACCAGAGAAGATACACGAAAACTGAGTGTGTATCCAACCAACAAGGAATTTGACCTAGGTGAACCTGTTATTTTAGAAACCGAAGTTTACAATGATATTTATCAGAAAGTATATAATAACATTATTAAATTACGAGTTGTCAATGAAAAAAACATTACCAAAAACTATGAATTTAAAAATCAGGAAGGCAATTCCAGCTTTCAGATTTCAGGCCTAGAAAATGGAATTTATCGGTATATAGCCTCCTCAGAAATTGCTGGAAAACAAGAAACAACGAATGGCGAGTTTATTGTAAAAAATATTGACTACGAAATGGAAAACTTGCAAGCCGATTTTGGAGAACTCCAAAAAATTGCTAAAAATTCTGGCGGTGATTTTTTCAAAATTAACCAAATAGGCGATTTGCAAAAGAAATTGTTATCGAAAAATTACACCGAAAAGTTAATTTCTGAAGAAAATCTTAATGAATTAATTAATTGGCCATGGCTGTTATTTTGTTTACTATTATTAGCTACTTTGGAGTGGGCTTCACGTAAATATTTGGGTGGTTACTAAAATATTAGTGAGTAGGTGAGATATAGAATTGTGAATTATTATAAAAATGTTTTAACAAATGAATTTAAGTAAATATTTAGTTTTTCTAACCTTTTGCGGGCTCTATTCCTGCTCAAAACCCTCCTATAAGCAAACCAATGCAGAAGCGCCAGCCGAGTCTTATAAATATACTGAAAATCAAGTGAAAACAGAGCGATATCTTTCAACCTTAAATTTGAGCTTAAATATTGGACTTGCCGATATTGAAAAACAAATCAACAATCAATTGAAAGACTTGATTTTTGAAGATAAGAGCATGACTGACAATAACAATGATCAGTTTATGGCTAAAGTTTGGAAACGGGAGCCTATAAAAACGAGTGCGGCAAACAATGAAATATTATTTAAAGTGCCCCTAAAAGTTTGGCTAAAAGTAGGTTATAAAGCGGCGCCCTTGGGCATTGAAATATCCACTGTGAAAGAAACAGAATTTGATTTTAACGTCAATTTCAAATCGTCGTTTGCTATTTCAAATAAATGGGAGGCTATTACCACAACTACTTTGGTTAATTATGAGTTTATAACCACCCCAAAAGTAAGAGTTGGCCCAATAGATATTCCAGTAACTGGCCTAGTTAAAAAAGCTTTAGACGCCAAAACACCTGAAATAATTAAAGCTTTGGACCAATCCATTAAAGATAAAATTGAAATAAAAAAATATATCGTTCAAGCTTGGAACCAAACCATGCAACCTTATTTGGTTTCAGAAAAATACCGTACTTGGCTGAAAGTCAGTCCAGTAGAGCTACAAATGTCGCCAATAATAATCGCTGGCAATAATGTAAAAGCAAATATTGGCCTGAAAGCTTATACCGAAACAGTAACGGGTTCAAAACCCAATATTACAACTGTAAATAATATTCCTGATTTAAGCCTTGTTAGCAATATTACTGACGACTTTCAGGTGGGAATATTAAGTGAAATTAGCCATGCCGAAGCTGTGGCATTTGCAAAAGATACATTGGTAGGTCAAAACTTTGAATTTCAAAATGGGAAATATGCCGTAAAAGTTACTGACATAGATATTTATGGAAATGAAAATCAGTTAATTATAAAAACTGGGCTTTCGGGCAGTTTAAATGGTACCATTTATTTTAAAGGCATTCCATATTATGATGAAAAAAGTAGGTCAATTAAATTAAATAATTTTGATTATGACCTCAAAACAAAAAGCTTATTAGCCAATGCGGCCAGCTGGCTTTTGAGCAGTAAACTTTCAAAAACCATGAAAGAAAGCCTAGAAATACCCGTTGGCTCTAATATTGATGATATCAAAAAACAAATTCAGGATAATCTCACCAAAAATCAATTGCGAAAAGGCATTCTTTTGCAAGGCACCATTAATGATATATCGCCTGATAAAGTTTATTTAACTCCTAATTCGATTATTGCAAGAGTGATGGCTACTGGGAAAGTGGGACTGAAAATTGAAGGTTTGGAGTAGTTTGAATTATCTTCAATTTATACTAAAAAATTCAGGATTACTTCTTGTATCAAAAATCCTCAAAATCCTGATTTCAGATTCAGACTGTATTTTATAAACAATTCTATAATTTCCTGTCCCTTGGTTGGCCTTCTGATCAACCAAATCGATAATAAGTATGCAATAAATGTCTGGTCAGGAGACCAGCCATAAGGGAGGGTGACCAATTATGGAGAGAGTTGGAGTAGGTTTTGTTAAGAAAATTATTTTTTCTGAGTTGGCTTGGCAGTGGTCCAAAACTTGAATAGCGCATCATTATCTTCCATGAATTGCCTTAATCGCTCTGCTGGTAGTTTTGAAAGCCAAACTTTTAATTGCAAATCTTTTACTTCCTTTGGTGTGTCTTTCATATTAAATTGAAGGTATTTAATCGTAATTTTTTCACCCAATTTTTTACATAATCTTTATCTAATTCTAAATATTCCCAAAGGTTTTCAATATCGTTTTCTTGAATTTTTGAATTAAAATTTTGAATCCAAATTAGCTTTGAAATTAAAAGATCTTCAACTGAAACTACATAAATTAATTTTCCAAAATACTCTAATTCAATTTTCCTATTAAATTCAACTTGTCTAAACTCTTCATTTTTTAAAATCACAAAATCAGCTTTAAAACCAGAATTGTGATCAATAATATTAAACATACTTTGGTATTTTATCGCTTCTTCAATTGATTCGATATTGCAATAATAGCCTTCTTTAAAATTTTCTGCAAAGTTTTTTATTTTATGAGGCTGAATATGGACTATAAAATTAAAATCTTTACTGGATTTAGGTACTATATATAAACTCATGGCTACAGTACCTGAAAGCATATATGCAATTTTTTCTTTGTCTAATACATCAATTATTTTCTGAAAAAATTAAATCATTAGTTTATAGTTTTAAACCACCACCTTCTCCACTATCAAATTATGATTGGTATAAATACAAATGTCAGCAGCAATATTGAGGGACTCACGCACCATTTCTTCAGCGGTGAGGTGCGGGGCATGTTTTTTGAGTGCAAGTGCTGCCGACTGCGCATACATAGAGCCTGAGCCAATTGCAGCTACCTGATTATCAGGCTCTAGCACATCGCCAGTGCCCGAAATGATTAATAATTCTCCATCAGTAGCAACAATCATCATGGCTTCCAATTTGCGAAGGTATCGGTCAGTGCGCCAATCTTTGGCCAACTCGATAGCAGCACGTTTCATATTATTGCCATAAGCTGAAAGCTTTTCTTCAAAACGTTCAAGCAAAGTAAATGCATCGGCCGTGGATCCAGCAAAGCCAGTGATTATTTTTCCGTTCAACATTTTACGAATTTTTTTCACATGGGTTTTGGCCACAGTATTTCCCATAGTAGCCTGGCCGTCAGCACCTAAAGCCACCTCTCCATTATGAATTACACCAAGTACGGTGGTTGAACGTATTTTTATCATTTTATAGATTTAAGAAATGAGATTTGAGATTTCTAACATCTAAAATCTAAGATCTAAGTCAAACTAACAACTTATAAGGCTGTTCCAATAATTCCTTTAAAGTAACCAAAAATGCTGCCCCCGAGGCTCCATCAACTACACGATGGTCACAAGTTAAAGTTACTTTCATTATGCTTGTGGCATAAAAAGCTCCATTTTTTACTGCCACTATTTCTTTTATCCCGCCAACAGAAAGTATACATGATTCGTTTTTAGGATTGTTAATAATTGAAGTGAATTGATCAATACCAAACATACCTAAGTTACTCACCGTGAATGTATTACCTTCCCATTCGGCAGGTTGTAGTTTGCCAGCTTTGGCTTTTCCTCCTAAATCTTTGGTAGTAGCTGCCAAAACAGAAAGTGGCAGAGTATCCGCAAAACGAATTACTGGAACGATTAAACCATCAGGTATAGCAACGGCCATGCCAATATGAACATGCGAGTTTTTTCTAATCACATCACCTCTCCATGAAGAATTTACATTTGGGTGTTTTTTTAATGCAACGCCACATGCTTTAAGAATCATGTCGTTAAATGAAATTTTGGTTGGAGATGCTTCATTCATAACGCCACGTGCCTCAATTGCCTTATCCATGTTTATTTCCATGGTTGCTGAGAAATCAACTGCGGTAGATTGTGAATCGGCCAAGCTTCGAGCGATGGCTTTACGCATTTGAGTTAAGCCAATTTCTTCAAAGCTTTCCACACCTGATGCAGTAGGAATTGCGAATGGTGCTGATTTTTCAGTTATTGTAGCAGCAGGTATACCTTTAAAATTATCAATATCCGATTTTATAACTCTACCGTTTTCGCCTGAGCCTGAAATATCTGAAATATTAAAGCCTTTCTCTTTGGCCAATGCTTTTGCTAATGGCGAAGCTTTGATACGTGAATCGCTATCTGAAACAGTCACCCCGCCACCGGCTGAGGAGTTAGTTGCGGCAATTATTACATTCGAGCTTGGATTTGAACTTTCTACCACAGCTTCAATTTTAACAGCTTCAATAGGCTTACTAGCTCCAGCCTCTGCATTCAAAATTGCCTGATAATCAGCACCTTCCTCACCAATTATGGCTATAATTCCATCAATTGGTACTGCTTGACCTTTTTCGGCACCAATATAAAGTAAAGTTCCATTTTCATAATTATCAAGTTCCATGGTTGCTTTATCAGTTTCCACTTCCGCTAAAATGTCTCCAGATTTGACCTTATCACCTACTTTTTTTAACCATTCCGCAATGACACCTTCCATCATGGTATCGCTCATTTTGGGCATTCTAACTGCCACAGCTTTGATACTTGAAAGGTCAGTGGCTGGTTTGGCCTCTGCAACTGGTGCGGCTGAAGGGGCTGCAGCTGGTGCAGAGATATCCTCAACTTTAGAAGCAGGAGCGCTTCCTCCTTCTAGTAATGAAGCAAAATCTTCACCTGGCTCACCTACAATAGCAATAATTCCATCAATTGGCACTGCAGCGCCTTTTTCGGCACCGATATGCAAAAGTGTGCCATCCTCATAGTTTTCCAATTCCATAGTGGCTTTGTCGGTTTCCACCTCGGCGATAATATCACCAGATTTCACCTTATCACCAACTTTTTTCAACCACTCAGCTATTACACCTTCGGTCATGGTATCACTCATTTTGGGCATTCTTACTGCTACTGCCATTTCGGGATTTTAGATTTAAAAGCCTCCCAACCCCCGAAGGGAAAGTTCAGCTCAAATAATATTATTATTGTTTAATTCCATACCAAAATTAACGCTTAGGCTTGGTATTTGAAAACATCTCTTACAAAAATTGTTTTTATTTAATATTTTACCTTGAATATTTTAATAAAATAAGATAATATTAGCTAAAAATTATATACCTTATTACCACCCAAATAACTATCTTCTAACAATGATTGTATTCCATTAAATTCCACTTTATGTTTTTCATACCCATAGGACGTTTCCAAACTGATTGTTTTATTTTCACCAATTGCAATATCAATATCGTCCATTGTAAGCTGGCAAGGGTGTTCATAGCCACATGCATGTGTCAATTCCAATATTTCTTTATTCAATGTTTTGAAATAATTATACATCCGTTCACTTTTCAAGGCGGGGTCAATACCTGCTTGCAACCACTTATTATTGGTGGCAACACCAGTTGGGCAACGATTAGTATGACATACTTGGGCTTGTATACAACCGATAGAAAGCATTGCTTCACGTGCCACATTTATAAGGTCGGCACCCATAGCAAAGGCCATCATAGCATTGGCAGGAAAGCCTAATTTGCCCGAGGCTATAAAAACTATATTATCAGTAAGGCTATATTTTTGAAAAATTTGATAAACTTTTGAAAATGCAAAAGTAAAAGGCAACGAAACATGGTCGGCAAAAGCTGGTGGTGCGGCTCCTGTTCCTCCTTCTCCCCCATCGATTGTGATAAAGTCGGGGCCTTTGCCTGATTGAGCCATTTTTTCGGCTAATTCTTCCCACATCTCAAGTTTTCCAACTGCCGATTTCAAGCCTACTGGCAGGCCCGTTTTATCGGCCATCAACTCAATCAGATCCAACATTTCATCAATATTTGAAAAAGCTGAATGGCTTGCTGGCGAAATTACATCCACCCCCATAGGAATGCCTCTGATTTCGGCAATTTCTTTTGTAATTTTTGCAGCTGGTAACACACCACCCTTACCAGGCTTTGCACCTTGTGAAAGTTTGAGTTCGATGGCTTTAATGAAGGTATATCCTTCAGTCATTTCCACTAGTTTGTCAATTGAAAAATTGCCCTCTTTATCTCTAACTCCAAAATAAGCCGTTCCAATATTAATAATTACATCGGCTCCATTACAATGATAAGGAGACAAAGAACCTTCCCCCGTATTGTGATAGGCTCCAAATTTTTTTGCTCCCAAATTCATTGACTGTGTGGCTGTTGAAGAAAGCGAGCCAAAGCTCATTCCTGAAAGATTCACTACAGAATAAGGTCTGAAAGGCTTTTTTCGATTATTGGCAAGTCCAATCACTTTGGCACATGGTACAGTGCTTGGCTCTTTCTTATTTATATGGTTTTCGGGCAATTTATAAGGTAAAAGGGCCGGTTTCAAGAAAATATAACCTGGTGTTGTCATGTCCTGATCAGTTCCAAAACCTTGAAAATTATTTTCCTTTTTCGATGAAGCATATACCCAGGCTCTATGCCGCCTATTAAAAGGTAATTCTTCTCTATTATTGGCCACAAAATATTGCCTAATTTCAGGTCCTATACTTTCTAAAATATAACGCAAATGACCTACTAATGGGTAGTTATGTTGAATAGTTCTTTTTTTCTGGAAAACATCTTTAATTACTATAACTAAAAATGCTAATAAAATCCAAACCCACCAAGCAAAATTTGAAATAAAATCAATGAAGGTTTTCATAAATAAAAGGGCATTAAAATAAAGTCATTCAAAATAATTAATACTTTACATTTCCTTTATAGCAGCAACCTTTCGGAAGTCTTCCCAGAAACTTGGATAACTCTTTGCCACCACTTCAGGATGATTTATAATCACAGGACGCACCATACAAATTGGCGCAAAAGCCATGGCCATCCGATGATCGTCATAAGTATCTATTTCAATCGAAGTGGTGATTTTACCCAAATTATTAGAGGTTTTAATTTGATAACGATGATTTTTCTCCTTTTCAATTAAATCTGCACCAAATTTTTTCAATTCATTTTGCAAAGCCAAAACCCTATCAGTTTCTTTTACTTTTAGGCTTTCAATACCTGTAAAATCTGCTTGTATACCTTTTACTGCACAAATTACAGCAACAGTTTGAGCTAAATCCGGACAATTCGAAAAATCATACACAAAACTCGCTTCTGTTGCTATTTTAGTTAAAATTACTCCATCCTTAACAAAAGTAGAATTCACTCCTAATTTTTTCATAATATCAATAATTGCAGAGTCGCCTTGCATTGAATTTTCTTTTAAGCCAATCAATTTCAATTCCATAGTTTCAGCCAAAGCAACTACCGAATACCAATAAGAGGCTCCCGACCAATCAGACTCAACCGTAAATTTATGTGCTTTATAAGGGCTATTTTTTATTTGAATTGTATTTTGCTCCCAATTTACCTCAATTTCTGCACCAAATATTTTCATTTGAGCAATTGTCATTTCTATATAAGGTCGAGAGCTCACCTCTCCTAAAAGCCTAATAATAAGACCACTAGGCAACCTTGGGGCAATCATTAAAATTGAAGACACAAATTGGCTGCTTACATTTCCTTCTATTTCTATTTCTTTTATACCAGAATATTCAAAACCATTAATTAGTATGGGTGGAAAACCATGATTTGCTAAATAGGTGATTTTAGCACCTAGTTTAGTCAGTGAATCAACAAGTATTCCAATGGGCCTTTCGCACATTCTTGGGGTACCTGTAAGTAATTTATGTTGGCCTGTAATAGCAAAATAAGAAGCCAAAAAGCGCATCGTCGTACCTGCATCTAATACATCAGCTACATAATCCGATGAGTTCAAAAGCGACTTCATAGTTTGGGTGTCTCTGGCAGCTGATATATTTTGCAGCTCACAACGAAAACCTTCTAATGCGTTGATAATCAAAGCCCTATTACTTTCAGATTTGGATGATACTAAATTAATAGTTGCGTTTATGGGAAGGTTAGAACTTTTAAGGAAAACTTTCTTCAAAATTTATAATTTCAATTTAAATATTATATTAAAATTCTTTTTGCTTAAATTGACTAGGATTAAACCAAAAAGCAAGTCCAAATATACGATTTTGGGCTTGCTTTTGGAAGGATTATTATAAACTTTTTAATTTGGGGAAATTAATTTTCACAACAAATTGACAGCAGCTGATTGATTACTTGGTGGAAACCCCTCCTGAAACTACAAACTTCATTGCTTCTGAGGTGGAAACTTTCAATAATGTTATATTTTGAGAAGGTACCAAAAATGTTTCACCAGAAAATGCGTAACTATGTGGGCAATAAACAGTTACAAGCTCATTCTCAATTTCCAAACTTTTCAGATTATCTTGAGTAATAAATCCTATTTTGTGAACGCCATTTTCCTTATTTAGTACCATGAGTACTGGTCTATCAAACTTTTTTTTGTCGCCCACGAATGCATTAAGGAGGTCCTTCAATGAAAAATAGATCAGCCTTACCAAAGGCAACCGTTCCATCCATGCCTCAAATAGCTTGAAAACTGGTATGGCAATAAAAGTTGTGCCAATAAAACCAACTAGTACTATTATTCCTAATAATATTAATATTCCAGTTCCTCGAAAGTAAAAGTAAAATTGTTGGTCAAGTTTATCAAAAACTGAAAATAATATAGAGCCTGTAAGATATACGGGTGCCAACAATAACAAACCACGAACGAAATAACTAAATAACTTGCTTGTAATCCGACTAAAATTCATACTATTATAAAAATAAATTAAGGTTTAAAAGTTTGAAATAAAAAATACAATATTAATGCGTTGAAAGACGCTTAGAAACATTTCTAACAATTATAAGCCAACAATAGTTTTGCCTTTCGGGTATTTTACAGTATATTTTACTTCTAATATTTTAGTTTCATTAGATTTCAAATTTAGTTTCCAAGTAAGTTTCCCTGTTTCAGCGTTTAATTCTGCACCTTTAAAATCAGCATCTAAAACTTCTATTTCACTATTTTTTGAAACAGGAATTTGGTCTTCCAATATTAAATCGACATTTTCTTTTTTGGTATTCCTTATGGTAATTCTAAAAGCCTTTGATTCTCTAATATTAGCGCCAATTGTTTTTTTGGCACTGAAGTCTTTAATAATTTCTCTTTTAAAATTTATTTTTTTATCTCGACCTAAGCTCAAATTTAAAGTGTCGCTTACCGTATTATCAGCAATATAAGTTTCACCAACAAAAGCACCTTCAAAATACACATTGGCTTTGCCAGGTAATAAATTATATTGCTCCCAACCAATAATATTGGCCGTTAAAAAAGCATCGGTATCGTATTTAGGTATGCCAAAATGGATGAAATTGGCTGAGAAATTTTCGTTTTGAATGTCAACCAATTCGGGCTTTCCTCCATTCGGAATAGTATATGGCAATATAATTTCAAAACTTACAGCCAGGGTATTTTCTGTAATAGTTACCATATCTGCCATTGAAACAGCCTCTTCCATTGATGGAGCAGATGGCATGGCTTCAATTCGCACTGCTGAGTCCATCACTCTGTTTTTATATACTGAAGCAGGTTGGGGGCGATAAATATCAACCATTTGTGGGTATAATTCAGGTTTTTGTCCCCCTTGTGAAGGGTTTGAAGTAGAAAGGCTCAACTGAACATTGTTCCAATCTAAACCCGTTTGTTGCCAAACATTAGCTTTATACGAAAGGGCAATGGGCGATTTTGTATCTTTTACCCTAATATCATATACTGGCGACCAACCAGCACCTCCAACAATATAGGTGATTTCTAACTCAAAATTTGTTCTAGTTTTTGAGCTCACATTAACCCATATTTCGCCAACTGGCTGATTTTTCTTTTCATTCATTTCAGCTATTTGAGCTTGAATTTTCACTATCTTTTCTTTAAAATTATTAGCCGCTCGTTCATTTTTAATAATATTTGAATTGATATCGGCCATACGTATTCTAAAAAAATCGGCCATCGCTTTTACTTTATCGGAGGTATTCGCAATTGTTGTTGAGGCAGTTGAATAATTAGCTTTCAAAAGGTCTTTTTCTCTTTCAAAAGCTTCCTGATTAAACGAAATCAACCTCAATTCATCATTAATTAATCGTAATGAGTCGTTCAACACTTTCATTTTAGGTGAAACTGCAGTTCCTGAATAATTATTTAGGTACTTATTACCCATTAAAATCAAATCTCCTTTACCTCCAATTTGAATAGATTGCGGGTCTAAACTTGGAGACACATTCTCAACAATTATTATGCTATTTCCAGCTGGTATTATCCCTTTAATAAAAGATGTAATTTGTGCTTGATTTTGAAATACTTTTACTTTTGAAATATTGGCCTGAATTCTAATATCATCGGCAGCAAAACTTGAAATTGAATATAAAAAATAAAAAGTTAAAAGCTTTTTCACTTGATTTTTATTGTTTGAGAAATACGTGTAAAAAAATATTTTGCTTAATTTCTAAATAACGGCAAAGAGAGTTTTTTCGTTTAATTTAACACATTTTTAATAACTTTGCACAAATAATTTAGAACAAGTCTTTTGATGTATTCATCGCAATATTTACAAAACTTCACCAAACATATTTTTCTTGCAATAGGCTGCTCCACAATAGACGCTGAATTGGCCTCAAAAATACTTATTTCAGCTGACTTACGTGGCATTGACTCTCATGGCATAGCTCGATTGGCAGGCTATGTGAGGCTATTTGATAACGGTCGATTGAACCCGAAGCCAAATATGAAAATAATCCATGAAACACCTTCCACAGGTGTACTTGATGGTGATGCTGGCTTAGGTTTAGTTGTAGCTCCAAGAGCAATGGAAATTGCAATTGAGAAGGCAAATAAAGTTGGGTCGGGCTGGATTTCGGTACAAAATTCAAATCATTTTGGCATAGCTGGCTACCATGCATGTTTGGCCTTGGAACACGAAATGATTGGCTGGGCAATGACGCACGCTGCACCATTAGTTACGCCTACTTTTTCAAAAGAAAAACTTTTAGGCACGAACCCAATTGCGGTGGCTATTCCAGCTGAAACTGAACCTGCTTTTTTGGCAGACTTTGCTTCAACGGCAGTGGCATATGGTAAATTGGAAATACTTCAACGGAAAAATAAACCAATACCTTTGGGCTGGGCACAGGACAAAAATGGAATGGCAACCGACGACGCCTTTGCAATAAAAAATGGTGGTGCTTTATTACCCTTAGGCACTGACCGTGAGCATGGTAGCCATAAAGGATATGGACTAGGTGCCATTGTCGATATATTGTCAGGAGTGCTTTCTGGTGCTAATTTTGGCCCTTGGGTACCCCCTTTTGCAACCGCTGGCTTTATGCAAGCAGGAGAAAAGGTGGGAGTTGGCACGGGGCATTTTTTAGGTGCCATGCGAATTGACGGCTTTAGACCAGCTTCAGAATTTAAAGCAGATATGGACCGTTGGATAAAAAGATTTAGAGGGGCTGAGGCGGTTGAAGGCAAAAAAGTAATTATTCCTGGCGACCCTGAACGAGAAATGGAAGCCTTGCGTTTAATAGAAGGGATTCATTTAGTGGAACCCATCCAAAACGACCTTTTAACTTTAGCGCAAAGGTTCAATTTAAGTTTTGAAATAAATTAATTTTATTTTTCAAAATTCAATCAAAAAAATCCCAACTAAGATTATAAGCAAAAACCGAAAGAAAGATTAAAATGAAACAAAAAAATAAAATATTAAAAATAGCAATATTACTAGTTGGTTTTTTAACAGCCTCATTTTCTTATTATATTTATCAAATAGTAAAAACACCCAATTTACAGGCCGATAAAGAGAAACCATTTATTTTATTAATTCCGAAAGGTGCAAATTTTGAATCTGTTTGGGATAGTTTGAAGAAAAACGATGTTGTAAAAGATGAAATGTCGTTCAAATTTATTTCAAAATTTAGAAAATATTCAGAAAATGTAAGGCCTGGCAGGTATGTAATTAAGCCAAATTCAGGCAATTACGATGTAATTGGTAAGCTTCGGTCGGGTGATCAGGATCCCATAAATTTGACATTCAATAATGTGCGATTGAGAAAGGAATTAGTTAAAAAAGTGGGTACTAAATTTGAGTTTGACTCCACTGCTTTTGAAAAAGTTTTATTAGATAGTTCTTTGGCAAAATCCTATGGGTTTACTGATGAAACTTTTATGTGCATGTTTATTCCTAATACATATGATATATTTTGGAATGTTGAACCTAAAAAAATATTCGACAGAATGAAGTTTGAATATGATAACTTTTGGAATGATGAAAGAAAAGAAAAAGCAAAAGCGCTTGGTTTGACACCCATTGAAGTATCAATATTAGCTTCAATAGTTGAGGAAGAGCAAGCTAGAAAAGATGATGAAAAACCAAAAGTAGCTGGCCTTTATTTGAATAGATTAAAAACAGGTATGGCATTACAAGCTGACCCAACCGTAAAATTTGCATTACAAAATTTTGGATTAAAAAGGATTTTAAATGAACATTTGCTAACAAAATCACCCTATAATACCTATCTTAACAAAGGTTTGCCACCTGGTCCAATTCGACTGGCTAATGTAGCTAGCATTGATGCTGTTCTTAACCATGAAAAACATAATTATACTTATATGTGTGCTAGCCCCGATTTGAATGGCTACCATATTTTTGCCTCCACTTATGAGGAGCATTTAAAAAATGCTGCATTATACCAGCAAGCATTGAACAAAATGAAAATATATAAGTAAGTTTGAGTGTTGGTATTAAGATTAAAAATTTAACCGAATTAGTTAAATCACTAATTTTGGAGCTAAAATAAAAATAAAATGGCGATTTCATTGGAATTATTAACACCAAAACAAATAGTTGAAGAACTTGACAAATACATTATTGGGCAAAAAGATGCTAAGAAAAATGTAGCGATTGCATTGAGAAATCGTTGGAGAAGGATGAATGCGAGTGAGGAAATGCGACAGGAAATTACACCCAATAATATATTAATGATTGGCTCAACGGGGGTTGGAAAAACTGAAATTGCACGACGATTAGCCAAACTAGCCAATGCCCCTTTTACAAAAGTTGAAGCGTCGAAGTTTACTGAAGTTGGCTATGTTGGGCGTGATGTCGAGAGCATGGTTCGTGATTTGGTAGAGCAGTCGGTGCATATGGTAAAAGCCGCTAAAAAAGAAGAAGTTCAAGAAAAAGCAAAAAAAGCAGTTGAAGATATTATATTGGATATACTTATTCCTTCTGTAAAAAAAGGTAAGGATAAAAATACTTCTCAAAACATTGATATACAAGGAGATAGCGATGAAGAATTGAACCATAAAACTAGAGAAAGATTTAGAGAAAAATTGGCCGCAGGTGAGCTAGAAAACCGTAAAATTGAAATAAACATTCAGGCAAGCAATAGCCCAAGCGTAGGCATAATGGGTGGCCCAATGGACGAAATGTCTATGATGAATATTCAAGATATGATTGGTGGAATGTTGCCCAAAAAACAAAAGAAAAGAAAACTCACCATTGCCGAAGCTCGTAAAATTCTTTTGGAAGAGGAAGCTGCCAAGCTTATTGATATGGATGAAGTAAAGGAGGAAGCCATAAGAAAAGCGGAAAATTTAGGAATTATTTTTATTGATGAAATTGACAAAATAGCTTCTTCCAGATCAGGCGGTGGTGGCCCTGATGTAAGCCGTGAAGGTGTGCAGCGGGATATGCTTCCAATAGTTGAGGGCTCAACCGTAAACACAAAATACGGCCCGATCAATACCGACCATGTACTTTTTATAGCTGCTGGGGCTTTTCATGTGGCGAAACCAAGCGATTTGATACCAGAACTTCAAGGTCGATTCCCCATTCGAGTGGAATTGCAAAGCCTTACACAAGATGATTTTTATAAAATATTAAAAGAACCTAAAGGCGCTTTAACTAAGCAATATATTGCCATGTTAGAAGCTGAAAATGTTGAACTTAGCTTCTCGGACGAGTCATTGTTTGCGATATCTAAAATTGCTTTTGAAATTAATTCTGAAGTTGAAAATATCGGAGCACGTCGCTTGCAAACAGTTATGAGTCATTTATTGAATGATATTATGTTTGAAATTCCCGACTCAATAGGCCCAAATGCCAAAATAGTAATCGATGGAAAATTGGTAGAAGAAAGATTGGCTGGATTGGTGAAAAACAGAGATTTGAGTCAATATATTTTGTAAGTAAAAAAACCTCACCCTAACCTCTCCTTTTGAGAGGGGTTTTTGCATTAGTTAGATTTACCGTAAACCCTTATTCGATTTCTTTTTTCGTTTCTTGAAAAAATTTATAAAAGCATTTTCTGATTTTTCATAATAACAATTATTAGAAAGCGTTGGTAATTTGTGATAAATTGGAATATTGGCGCCTAAATGCAAATCAAAACCTCGAGGATTACCAATATTGAACAAACCTTGCAAATGGTCGGAACCAATAAATATTGGGCCAAAACGTGCCGAAATACCCAGCGTAAGTAGCTGATAATCATTTAATAAACTAACTGGCATAGCTACATCAATCCATTTTGACTCATACCTAGGCACTACAGAAACCAATGAAGGCATGCGCATTCCTAATTTATTTACCGAACGTAAATTTTGAACCCAGGTACTATAAACATAAATATTCTCACGCACTTTATAATCAAAAAATGCCTGAAAAGTAGCAGGCAAGATCGAGAAAAATGAATTCATATTGTCAGAAGCACTTACATTCAGACTTGTATTTATTGAATTAATTAACCTCCTGTTGGGAAATAATTTTATTTGGTTATCAAACACGTTTTTATTATCGGTAACCACCTCGTAGTTAGACACATAGGTTGGATTATTAAAATTCACCCTTCCAATATCAATTAATGAAACCCCGATTTTGTAATCATATTTATTCTGCGTTTCATCCCAGCGTTGCTTACCTTTAACTTTATAGGCGTATTTCTGAATTTGTGGCCTACTTTCATAAACCAGGCCAATATCCAATGCATACCCTCTACCTGGGCTTGCATTACTCGCCCAATAATCTGGGCTTAGGTTGAAATCATTCAAGCCAAGGTCTTCGTCAGAAAACCCATATTTTGCATTTAAATACTTAAGATTTAGCACATTATCAAACAAAGCAGAGGTACCATTTGGGTCTGGCACATTGTCCGAAAGCTGATAGGCCGATTCCTTGGCAATCATGTGAAAATTAGTCAATCCTATAACTCTTTTTACCGAAACCGCCACTTTTATAGCTTCCTCCGAATTCAAAGAAATATCTTTACCATAACTTAATCCTATTTCAGCAAAAGCATTCATATTCAATGACATACTTAAGTTATTGGCATCTCTAATCATAGTCGGATTCCTTGGCCCATATTGTATAAGTTTCGCTAATACTGGCGACACATTTGTAGCACTTAATGCACCTCTTCCCCTCGAGGTTATTGCAATACTTTGCTTTGAATCAATAGCATACATGATGGCAGGCCCACGCACATCAACCAATCCATTTAAATTTTTCTCACGATTATTATCAATTGGTTCCAAATAGCTACTTCTCCATATTTCTTTTGGTTTTTTCAATACCAAACCACTAGTTAATTTTGCAAATGAATAGGGTGCCGTCCATCTTACTGCATTATTTCCTAAAAACATATCAGCAGCACCTAAATTTACAAATACTTTATGGCGGGAGTCAACCATATTAGCTGGGTTGGCATAAACAGCGTTGGTTCCAGCATAATTGCTACCTATAATACCCAAATATTGTTGTGAAGATGCCACATATTGGGAAAAAGCAAAAAAGAATAGTAGAATTAATTTGTTGATAGTCATAAAAAGCCTTAATCGCCTTTTTAATTAAATATTATACTTTTAAATCAGCTTTTCTATACATTTTATTTATAAAGAAAGCCTTTTAAACAATTGCATAGAAACACAATAAATTTAATATTTAAGTTTAATTTTCTAAAAAGGTTTGCAAAATTACAAAACGAAGTCCAAAATTAACCTATTTCTTAAATTTAGGAATTTTAAGTTTTAGTTATAAATGCAAAAATTTTTGATAAATTTGGATAATTCTATTAAAAACGAAATATTATTGTGTTTTATGCTTATAATTAATAAATATCTTTTCTGATTTTGGTAAAATACAATAAATTTGCAAACAGAGAATGAGATTTTCAGTTCATTCGATATCGTTTCTAATAAAAGATAGTTCTAAAAAAACTAGAATATAAAATAGACAATACCTTACTCAAAAATGAAAAGAATTGCAGTTTTTACTTCAGGGGGTGATTCACCAGGAATGAATGCTTGCGTGCGAGCAATTGTACGAGGGGCAGTGTACCATAACGTTGAAATTTATGGCATAATGCGTGGCTATAATGGCATGATAGCCGGCGATATATTTGAGATGAACAGCCGAAGTGTAAGTAATATAATTCAACGAGGTGGCACTATATTAAAGTCGGCCAGAAGCAAGGAGTTCATGACAAAAGAAGGACGCCAAAAGGCTTATGATCAACTAGTTAAATATGAAATTGATGGCCTTGTGGCTATTGGTGGAAATGGCACTTTTACAGGGGCTGAAATATTTTATAATGAATTTGGCATACCAACAGTAGGTGCACCCGGTACGATTGACAATGACCTTTTTGGTACGGATTACACAATTGGTTATGATACAGCTGTAAACACTGCAATGGAAGCCATAGACAAAATTAGAGATACTGCCGATTCACACGATAGAGTATTTTTTATTGAGGTTATGGGACGAGATTCGGGCTATATTGCTATAGAATGCGGTATTGCAGGCGGTGCTGAATCAGTATTAGTTCCTGAAAATTTGACTACCCCAGAAGATGTTGTAAAACTTTTGAAAATTGGTATTATGAGTCAAAAAACGTCCTCCATAGTAATAGTTGCGGAAGGTGATGAAGAAGGTAATGCACAAGTAATTGCTCAAAAAATAAAAGCACAAATGGATTCAAATGTCGATATTCGTGTAACCACTTTAGGCCATATTCAACGGGGTGGTAGCCCGACAGCCAGTGATAGAATATTAGCGAGCAGGCTAGGCTTAGGTGCGGTTGAAGGTCTATTAACTGGAGGCAAAAATATAATGGCCGGTGTAGTAAATAATGAACTCGTATTTACCCCTTTTCATGAAACAATCACACTAAAAAAACCAATTTATCATGATTTAATGCGTATGGCACGTATTTTAGCAATTTAGGGTTTTGACTCAAATTTTACGAATTTTATTTTAGAAATTAGAACACGGATCTATCAAGCTTGACACGGATTTGCTAATCATTGTTTCTTTTTATTCAAATATTTATTTCTGAAAAAAAATATTAAATATAGCCCATTAGCTTATAAGTTACCAATCCATACCATTCATGAAATAGGTCATGCCATAGTGAGAAGGCGTCTTCATCAGGAACTATGGTATAAAATGAAAATAAACTATTGTTTAATTGCTCATAACAGGCTGGAAATGAATCGACTACCAACCCTTGTTTTCTAAAACAAGCTAAGCTTCTTTTCATATGATAGGCAGAAGTAATCACTAGTATTTTCGATTTATCTAATTTATTTTCTTCTAAAATTTTCTTGGAAAAAAGTGCATTTTCAAAGGTATTTTTCGAATTAATTTCAATTAGAATATCTTGTAAAGCAATTCCAATATTTATTAAAAACTCTTTCGATTTATTTGCTTCGGTGATTTCGTTTTTTCTAGTAAATATAGATGCAGATCCTGCCGAAATCAATATTTTAGCTACTTTCCCAGCTTTATATAGTTGAATAGCTTGCAAGAGTCTATCAGCCGATGGGTCAAAATGAACCCGATCATAAGGCCACTTATGCTCGTTAGAAATACCACCACCTAAAACAATGGCCACATCATATTTGGCCATTTTCGATATTTCATTTGGCCTTGGCTCCCACCAACGCATAACTTTTGAGGCTAGATAGGTATTTCCAAAAACCATAAAAATAAAAAAAGAAATTCTCAAAGCATTTTTTCTATTTCTTTCTTTTTTCGTAAAAATTGCCCATAATAAACTGATAGTTAACCAGAAAAATGGCATTAGGAATAGGGTAAAAAATTTGGAAATAATAAAAAACATAAATTTTATAATTGAATTTTAGGCACAAATTTCAACAATTCTATGGGTTTTACGTTAATTTTGTTATCAGTTAAAATAAAAATTGTTGATTTTAACTTGTAATATTTAAAAGATTTAAATAATCATCAAAAAGACCTAAATCAATTAATGAAAAAGCTTTTAACCCTTGTTTTTTTTGCTATTCTCTTTTTTCCATATTCAACTTTTTCACAAGCTAAAAATAATTACAATATTACTGTGAAGGTAGCAGGGCTCAAAGATTCTACTTGCTATTTAGCACATTTTTATTTGAATTCAAAAAGCCAAATAATAAAAGATACCGCTGTTTGTGATAATAATGGTAATATAGAATTCATTGGCAATACTGAATTACCAAAAGGTATTTATATTGTTTCGATAGGCAGGTCCAAATCCATACAACTCATTATTGGAAATGAAACTGAAATAGAAATGGCCACTGATACTAGTTATGAATACTCGACGATAAAAGTGATAAAGTCGGAAGAGAATAAAGTTTTTTATAGCTATCAAAAAAAGATGGGTGATTATAACGAAGAATTTAAAAAACTTACTGAACTTCAAAAAAAGTCCAATTCCAATGATAATTCTAAACTAAAAGAAGTACAAAATGCAGTAATAGCCTATCAAAAAGAGTTTTTTGAGAAAAATAAAAATACTGTCGCTGCAAAATTATTGCAAGCTCCACAACAACCTACTATTCCTGAAAGTCCAAAATTAGCCAATGGAAAAACTGACTCAACTTTTGCTTTAAGGTGGATTCAAAATCATTATTTTGATAACCTAGACCTTTCTGACGAAATGTTTATAAAAACCCCATATTTGGAAAGTAAAGTCGATTATTATTTAGATAATCTCAATTACCAAATTCCCGATTCATTAAATAAAGCTGCGGATTTTATGATGGTAAAAGCCAAGTCAACAAATTCTATGCAAAAATACTTGGCAAGCCATATAGCAAGTAGGTATGAGAGGCCAACTTTTATGGGTGGTGATGCTGTTTTTGTGCACATGGCTGAAAAATACTTTCTGGGCATGCCAACGCTGTGGGACTCATCTACTTTAGCACCCATTAACGAAAAGAAAATTGCAGTGAAAAATGTACTTCTTGGCAAGAAAGCAATAAATGCTAACCTAACAGATACCACGGGAACAAAACTCATTCCCCTTTATGACCTAAAAGCAAAATATACATTATTATTTTTATATGATCCCGAGTGTGGCCATTGTAAAGAAAGAGCTCCTAAAGTGCTTGAATTTTATAATAAACTAAAATCAAAAGTTGACTTAAAAGTGTATTCAGCAAGTACCGTAAACGATGTAAAAAAATTAAAAGAATTCATAAAAACCACCAAAACTGATGGCTTTATTCACGTATACGATAAGCTTTCATTAACTGATTTTAAAATGAATTACAATGTATTTACAACACCACAAGTAATTTTACTTGATGCTAATAAGGTAATTATCGGTCGAGGTCTTGATGAAACACAAATGGAAGATTTGATAGATAAAATGGAAAAGACAAGTAAAACAAAATAATAACTTTATAAAAAATCCCTTTTCAAAATATGAATAGGGATTTTTTTGCTCTCACTCCTGAAATAAAAATAAGTATTTCAATAAATTCTTTATTCAATTTTCTAATTTCTACAATCTAATTTTCTATTTATTCCTTTTCATCAAAAATGCACTGATTATTTTATCAAAACCTTCATTGATATCTGCTTCAATAAAGTCTATTTTATATTGCATACAACGCAATTTTATTTCGTTAAAATATTCATTTACAGCAGCTTGATATTGTACTTTAACTTCTGCGGGTTGTATTTTCACTCTTTCACCTGACTCCAAATCCGTAAATTCATATGGGCGGTCGTCATATTCAAAATCTCGCTCTTTTGAAGCATCATTAACGTGGAATAACAAAACTTCATGCCTATTATGTTTCAAATGTTGCAAAGCTGAAAAAAGCTCCTCTTTTTTATCAAAATTTTCAAACATATCTGAAAAAATAACCACCAACGATCTTGAATGGATTTTTTCAGAAATATAATGCAAAACATTAACAATACCTGTTTTTCTTCCATTTTTTGGCAATTTTAAAAGGCTATCTAAATGTTGAAATAGAGTATAAATATGACCAGGTGTTGACTTTACAGGTGTTTCAATTTCTATTTGGTCAGAAAATGTAAACAAACTTACGGCATCCTTTTGCTTTTGCAGTAAATAGGCAAAACAGGCCGCAGCCAATGTGCTAAAAGTGAGTTTACCACTATTATGATCTGGAAAAAACATCGATGAGGAAGTATCAACTAATAAATAACAACGTAGGTTTGTTTCCTCCTCGTATCGTTTTACAAATAATTTATCTGTTTTTGCAAAAACTCGCCAGTCAATATGACGAGTTGACTCGCCAATATTATAAGCTCGATGTTCAGCAAACTCCACCGAAAAACCATGAAATGGCGATTTATGTTGACCAGTAATAAAGCCCTCAACCAATTGCTTGGCTAAAAATTCAATGTTTCCGTATTCTCTAACCTTGGTTAAATCCATAAAATGAATATTCTCTTTTTAAAATTCCGACAAATAAAAGCAGCTTGCATCTGTAAATCAGCATCAATTTTGCATTTTTCAATAATTCCAAAAGCAAAAATAATGATTTATTAGTTGGGGTTGCCAAAAAACAAATTATTGAGTGAATCAGCTCGCATACCAATCGGATCAATTACATTTAAACTTTGAAATCCGTTAAAACCCAAAATTTTAATTTCCACTTTAGCCAAACCTCTTTTCACGATTCCAAGCTCCTTTGCGGCTGCTTTAGAAATATCAATTAATCTAGATTTTCGATGTGGGCCCCTATCATTAATTCTTACAATTACATATTTAGATGTTTGTAAATTGATAACTCCAACAATTGTATTGAAAGGCAATGACATATGAGCAGCTGTAAAATTGGCGCCCCTATATTGCTCACCATTGGAAGTGGTAAAGCCTTCAAATTTATCAGAATAAAAAGAACATAAACCTTGTTTGGAAGCGCCCAAAATTAGTTTTTGCGCAAATATGCTATTAGTTTGCAATATAAAATATATTAAAATTCTAAAAATTAAAGGAAATCTATATCGCATTTATTTGAAGAATCTTAGTATTATTTAAAAAAAGAGAAACAAATTATTGAGGAAAAAATTTAAATTTTAGAATCATTTATCATTTTATCATTTGAGAAAATTAAAAAAAACTAAATAATTTCTAAACTTAATACAATTATTAGAAAAAATAATTTTATTTTTGAGCGAAAAATTAAGGTTTTACTAAAATTTTCAGTCAAAAACATTTTTTTTATTTAAAATTAGAAAACCCATTACACATATAATTAAATAAATTCTAAAATCCCTAAACAAACAAATGGTGGAAGAGAGAGATAGAGAAGAAATTTTTTCAAAAAGAGTAAGAGCTGGAAAACGCACTTACTTTTTCGACGTAAAGTCAACCCGATCGAGTGATTATTATATTACAATCACAGAAAGCCGTCGCTACCCAAAAGATGATGGATTTACCTACGAAAAGCACAAAATGTTTCTTTATAAAGAAGATTTTGATAAGTTTTTAGAAGCACTTACCGAGTCGGTAGATCATGTAAAAAATGAGCTTATGCCTGAATTTGATTTTAGCCAATTTGATAAAGTTGATGAATACAAGCCATCCGCTGACGAATTCAAATCAGCAGAAGAGTCTGAAGTTAAGTCAGATTTGAAATGGGAATAGTCTAGTATATTTTATGTACAAAAAAGCCTTCTTTTCGAGGGCTTTTTTGCGATATTTATTGAAAATTTTAATATCTCTTTTCGAGGGCTTTTTTGTGATATTTACTGAAAATTTTAACATCTCTTTTCGAGGGCTTTTTTATGATATTTACCGAAAATTTCAACATCTCTTTTCGAGGGCTTTTTTGTGATATTTATTGAAAATTTTAATATCTCTTTTCGAGGGCTTTTTTAATATTTTTAAAAATCTATCATTTTATTTATGATCCTTATTTTGAAACTTACCAATCCAAAGGTATAAGCACTCAGAGGCCTTATACCTCAACAGAATTTAATTTCAAATTCTCCTATCGCTGGCATTTTTGAGGCTAACGCTAGCAAATCAATTCAAAAAATCGTAATTTTGCCCTTTATTTTTTCATACATAGATATTTCAATAAGATAAAATGGGATTAAAATGCGGCATTGTTGGCCTACCAAACGTTGGTAAATCGACTCTTTTCAGTGCAATTTCTAGTAACAAAGCAGAGGCTGCCAACTATCCTTTTTGCACCATTGAACCCAATGTTGGTATTGTAAATGTTCCAGATCCAAGGCTTGGCATTTTAGAAGACTTGGTGAACCCTCAACGAGTATTACCCACTATTTTGGAAATAATGGATATTGCAGGATTAGTAAAAGGAGCTAGTACGGGGGCAGGTTTGGGAAATAAATTTCTTTCCAATATTCGTGAAGTTGATGCTATAATTCATGTTGTTCGCTGCTTTGACGATGAAAATATAGTGCATGTGGAAGGTCGAATAAACCCTGTTTCTGACAAAGAAATAATTGATTATGAGCTTATTCTGAAAGATTTAGAATCAATAGACAAGAAAATACCCAAAGTAGAACGCTCGGCCAAAGCGGGTGATGCCAAAGCAAAAGCCGAGTTGAATGCACTTTTGCTTTATAAAAAAACATTGGAAGAAGGAAAGCCAGCTCGTGTAATAGAAATAGATGAAGACTTAAAGGCAGCTGCTATTGGCGATTTGTTTTTGCTTACAGTTAAACCAGTTTTGTACGTTGCCAATGTAGATGAAGCCTCAATTTTAACAGGAAACAGCCATGTAGATGCACTTAAAGAAGCCGTAAAAGCTGAAGGTGCTGAGGTGATAATAATAAACGCCGCTGTGGAAGCACAAATTGCCGAAATGGACGATGCCGACGAAAGAGAAATGTTTTTGGGTGAATATGGACTTACAGAATCAGGCTTAGATAAGTTGATAAGAGCATCGTATTCTTTATTGAATTTGATTACTTATTTCACCGCTGGGGTAAAAGAAGTGCGTGCTTGGACTATCCAAAAAGGTTGGAAAGCGCCTGCCGCAGCTGGCGTAATTCATACAGATTTTGAAAAAGGTTTTATTAGAGCCGAAGTGATAAAACTAGCTGACTATCAGCAATATAAAACAGAAGTAGCCTGCAAAGAAGCTGGCAAAATGGGTGTTGAGGGCAAAGAATATGTAGTAGCAGATGGTGATATTATGCACTTTAGGTTTAATGTGTAAATTATAGGTAACAATGGATAGCGTGCAATAAAAAAGGCCTGATTAATAATTTTTAGCCTTACAGTCCGAAGCAAAACTTCGGACTATAAGGCTAAGATTGTTACTTTTTATCAAAAATAAAAAAAATTAAAGAAGCCGTTGCTTTGGTGCTTTACGATTGCCTTTGGCGCCACCTTTTCCCAGTTTGCCTGGCGCATTATCGCCTGGGCATAGGTAACTGAGACCGAAAGTCCAATCGGCTATTATGTGAAAGTCATAAGTAACATAGTTGTAGTCGAAAAAATTAGTTTGCTGTGTAGGGTAACCTTGCGGGCTGTAGGCTAGGCTTTTATATTCGTCCCAACCTATAAATGTACCAAAGTAATAGCTGTTTTCGGCTAACAAGTCAATACGCACAGCATTGTTGGCACTCTGCAAACGAGCCATACCAGCAGGCTCATAAAACAGATTTAATGGGTGCAAAGCAACCTCTTCAGAGAAATTTTTGCGTGTATCATATTGGCTCAGGCGGGCAAACAAAAACTCGGGGCCACCATCTTCTGCAATATAATGTGCAGTTACATTACCTTGAGGATTATACACCAGCCGATGCGACATAGTTACATCTTGGTCACCATCAAAGTCGACCACAAGAGTAGCCAACCGACCTTGTGGATTATAGCTCACATTAAAATTGGCAGTGTAATTAAAAAACACTGATGAAATTGATTTCAATGCTTTTATAGGACGGCGATGCTTGTCGTATTCCACACTTATTTTACGGGGGGAGTCTACACCGCCATAGCTAAGCTCCGTAATAAGGCCATCCTTTATTTCGTCATAATTCACTAAATAACCATCAATAACGGCACTAGCTGGGCTTCCATCGGCATTGTAATTAAAGGCCTGAAAACTACCATCGTCTATTGCATTTAGCATACAACCTCCATTCCCTATTCGGGCAGCATTGTAATTTACTGTTGTTGTAGGTGCCAGCGATACATCTGGTTTTTGGCAGGCCGTAAAAGCTAGGCATAGACCTGCGAGCATAATTTTGTTTGCGTTTTTCATTTTTGTAATTGTTTTGGTTTATGTTAAAAATTAATAATTATGTATTTAACTCTTTTACTGGTTTCTCAAATGCAACCTTTCTCCTTCTTGCCATTGCCACCCGATAATCGTTTTTCATTTCTACATAATCCTCTGAATGAAGGCTTTCGATACATTTGATGTATTGGAGGTTTACCATAAAACTTTTGTGTATGCGAAAAAACATCTGGCAAAGCTCAAAGCGTTTTTCCAGTTTTTTCATGGTAGTGGCAATTGTTAGCTTGCAGCCATCGGTAAAGTGCACATTGGTATAATTTACTTCGGCATGAAATAGAATAATGTCATTTGGTTCGGCGGCCTTCCAAGAGCCAATATAAATGTGGTCCTTAGTATTCATGGTTTTATATTTTTGTTTTATTATTTATGGTACAAAATTCAATGCAAACCTTTACTTAAAAAATAGACAATATTGAGGAGAAAATTTTTCTCAAATTCCTTAATTGATATAGCAAAACCATAAATCAATATATAGAATCATTATCTTGAAGTAAAAGTCAATAATTAGATTAATATAATTATTTGAATTCTGGCGAGTGAACTGAAATGATGGGTGAGTTGCAGTGTAATTTGTGTAAGCCGTTTAATTATTTGGCATTATAATTTGAAATAAATTCAAATCGAAATAATTAAACGGCTAAAACTGTAAATCCCAAGTCTGAAAATAAAATAAGGAATATATTGGCCAAATGACTTGTTATTCACCTATTAAAACATGTAGCTAACCAAATAATGTTTGCGATAAACCATATTTGTCTGTAATATTGATTATGATAAACAATTTATAATTCGACATTGAATCGAATAGCTATTTTTTTTATTATGTAGTTTTTTTGAGGATTCAAGCTTTATCACAAAAGTTAGAAAATTGCACTTTTTTGTACGGATTTTTTAAATTACAAAAAAATAAGTTTTGATAAAATATATTCTTTAGCATGTTTATACGCACATTTCTAAATTACTCTTCAATAAAAAGCTTCCTATTTTTATGGGTAATGATATTAGTTTTCCCATTTAAAATTATAGCACAAATTGATACGATTTTTTTTAATAATCAACCTTGGGAAGTGGTAGATATAACTAGAATACAAGGTTATTTTATTGAAAAAAAGAATGAAAATAAGTTTGAAGATATTGTGATAAATGCTAAATATGAGCCATATAACCCGAGTAAACGAAGTATTTATTTACAAAATACTATTTGGGTAAAGTTTGTGATAAAAAATAATATGGCGGCAGATACACTAAAACTATATGCCAATTTTGGAAAACAAAAATGTAATTTCTATTACACTCAGCAGGGATTTGGTAATATTAATTTCAAAGATTTAAATACGCAACCACATGGTTATGATTATAAGAACAGAGCTTTTATTTTTCCTATTAATATCCCTGCAAAAAGTTTTTCTACCTACTGGTTAAGATTCGATAAATTTATATATTTCAATAATATTGGTGTTTTGTTAATTCCCCAAAATAAAACTTTTGATGGAAATTCAGAAAAAAATTATTATGCAACTTGGCTTTTTGCTTTTATTTGGATGGTGACAGGTTTGTTTTTTTTCACTGGCATCATTGCTTCGTTACAATGGCTTATAAACAAAGATCATACTTATGCATTTTGGGCTATGTACTTGTTTATCAACGCTTTATTCTTTGCTGCGGAAGTAAATAGATCCTTTGGTTTAGGAATTTTTACAATCAGTAAATATAATATCCAAAATGCTCCAAACCCATGGCCCTCTGCTATCCAGTATGTGGTAAGTATCATGTATTTACTTTTTATAAGTTCATTTTTAGAAATCAAAATTCAAAATAGTAAAATTTACAAGTTTATCTGGGTTTCCATTAAAGTAATGTTAGCTGTCTTAATATTTGCCCTATTTGCAGTTGTATGTTATGATTTTGGCTATACCGACTATGCTGATATGTTTTTAGTAGTTACCAATTTATTAATTTTGCTAACGGTAATTTTCATTATTCGCTCAAAAATTCCACAAAAAAACCTGTTAATGATTGGCTCATTAGGCGTTTTAATAACATCTACTGTTTCAATAATAGTAGAAATAATCGAAAAACCATATGAATTTGGTTTTTGGTTAATTCCAATAGTTTGTTATAGCTTGGGTGCTGTATGGGAATTAACATTTTTCTCTTTAGCATTAGGCCAGCGATCTCGTTTGATTCAATTAGAAAACCAACAGTTACAAAAAAATTATACCTCAAACCTTGAAAATGAACTGGGTCAACGTATAGACTTGATAAAAACCCAAGATAAATTACTAGAAGATCAGCGAATAAATACATTGACTACAGCATTTGAACAGAAAATTGCCGAATCAGAAATATCGGCTCTTCGAGCACAAATGAACCCACATTTTATATTCAATTGCCTCAATTCCATTGAATTTTTTACAGCCAATAACCAACCCCATTTAGCGAGTGAATATTTGACTAAATTCTCAAGATTAATTCGCTTAGTTCTCGAAAATAGTCGCTCCGAAAAAGTGAGTCTTCAAAACGAAATAGACACTTTGAAACTTTATTTGGATATGGAGGCAATGCGCTTTAAAGGCAAAATAAAATACAAAATAAATATTGATGAAAACATTGAGATTGAGTCAGTTGCAATACCACCATTGCTTATACAGCCTTTTGTAGAAAACGCCATTTGGCATGGCCTAATGCACAAAGAAAAAGGAGGTTTGGTTACTATAAATGTACAACTTTGGGACAATAACAAATTACATATTGAGATAATTGATAACGGTATAGGGCGTGAAAAAGCTGCCGAATATAAAAGTAAGTCGGCAACAAAAAACAAATCCTTTGGCATGAAAGTAACCTCTGAGCGTATAGAACTGATAAATCAGCTTTACAAAACAAACACAAAAATAGAAATTGTAGACTTAAAAAATGAAAAAAATGAAGCAACTGGCACCAAAGTAACGGTTGGAATACCTATTTAAAATCGTTATAAAAGCTTTAATATTTAAATTAAATACTTTTGATTATAGCACAAGAAAAACCAACATAAACCTGAATTTATGACCGCAATAATTATTGATGATGAACCGAATGCCGTAGACCTATTGGCTTTAAGATTGGCCCAAAAATGTCCACAAGTGGAAGTAGTTGCGGCTTGTACCAGCAGTTTAAAAGGTGTAGAAGCAATAAAAAAATACAAGCCCGATATTGTATTTTTAGATATAGAAATGCCGCAACTCAATGGATTTCAAGTGCTTGAAGCTGTCGACGATTTTTCTTTTGCTTTAATATTTGTGACAGCATATGATAAATTTGCCTTAAAAGCATTTAGATATAGTGCAATTGATTATTTACTGAAACCCATTGAAGTTTTAGAATTAATTGAAGCAATAAATAAGGTGGAAAAATTAAAAAAAACCACGAAAGAGCAAATTGGCCTTTTCAAAGAAAATTACGCTAATCACACTAACAAAAACCTGCCAGATAAAATAGCCCTCCCATATCAAAATGGGGTAACCTTTGTAAATATCAGTGAAATTGTTTATTGTGAGTCAGACGACAATTACACCAAGTTTCACCTTGCCAACAAGCAAAATTATTTGGTAACCAAGCCACTAAAGGACATACAAGAGACGCTGGAGGAAAGAGGCTTTATGCGAGTGCATAGGCAATATTTAATTAATCTCAATCAGATAAAAAAATATGTGAAAGGCGAAGGTAATTACTTGATAATGACCGACGAAACCTCAATACCTGTTTCACGATCACAAAAGGATAAGTTGGTTGAGTATTTTGGGTGGTTGTGAGGTCAAAATATGGTTGGCCGAAAGGGCCAACAAAGTTGAAAAATAAAATGGGAATAAATTTATTTAATGGTAGGCTAGGATTTTGGATCGATCAGGATTTGATGTTGAAAAACTTTACAACCTTTATTTTTTGACTTATTGATTTTTTTAATTGAAGTTCTAAAAAAATCAAAGTGATTTTAATTCTATTGAATATTTATAAACAGGACAATATTGACTAGAATTGTTAAAAACTGGAATTTGTGTTAGTGGAATATCTAATAATAATTAAGCAATTGAAATTGCTTTCATTTTTAAAATTTTAGCATCTAAAATTGCACCTTTTAACTCCTCTTTTCCATAAAATCTATCAATAAACTGTAAATCGGAAAGCGTTTCATATTCAAAAATACGGCAAATGATTAAATTAGCATTCAAATTAAAATCCAATTTATCAAATTCACATCCCAAAATGCCTGGCTTGATATATTCGGCTTTTCCATTTTTAAAAATTTCTAGTATTTAATTTTGTCTAAAAAGAGTCTCATTTCTAAAATCTAAAATCTCAATTCCTAATCAATTCTTCAATATCACAAACTCTACCCTCCTATTCACTTTGCGCTCCTCATCAGTACCTTTGGCAATAATAGGTTTTGTAGCACCAAAGCCTGTTGCAGTTATTCTATTGGCACCAATTCCTTTTGATACCAAATATTTTTTCACTTCATCCACCCTATCCTTAGAAAGCTGCATATTAGCATCCCTGTCACCCACCACATCGGTATGGCCTTCAAGGCCAATTTCCATAGTTACGTAATCTTTCATCCAGCCCACAAGCCTGTCTAACTCGGCATAAGAAGCTGGTAAAAGTTCAAATTTTGATACTTCGAAGAATATATTTTTCAAGGTAATTTTATCCCCTACCACAAAAGCTTTTAATAAAATATTTTTCGTAATAGTTTGGCCTTCAATAGCTTTGGTCAAATCGATATTGTCTGATACTACTAAATAGCCTGGCGCACTTACTGTATATTGGTAAACCTGATTGTTTTGCAAACGAATTTTATACTCACCTGAGCCTGGGAAACTCTGAATAGAATCGATAGCGGTATTTTTAGGTAAAAGAACATAATTTATTTTGGCAGTAATTGGCTTCAAAGTTTTTGCATCACGCACCACACCACGCACAACAACCTCTTTTACAAATACTTGTGGTTTTTGAGTAGGTATTTCCACTTCTCCTGGCAGGTTTGTTCTTGGCTTATCAACGATAACTGGAGTGGTCTTTTCAACTGGGCCTGGGTTTACCACTTTTACCCCATAAAAATTCCAACATACCATATTGTCATAATCATTACATTCAAACAAGTCGAAAAGCTCAATACCTGGATCTAGCCTTTCATAATACAAAACAAAATTCACTCTATCACCTGGGTATGACCTGCGTATTTGTGGATCAACCGGAATGCCTTCGGCTCTTAAAAATCGAAAGGAGCGTTGACCATTCAAACCTATCAATCTGGTGCTTGGCTTTATTCTTATTTCAGACATTCCTGAATTTATTATTCGGCCATTTACATCACGACGAACTCGATTATTATTAGAATGGGTTACGTATATAATTGTATATCTGTCAGTTAACGAAACTTTTGTGATTTCTGTATAATCCGCCGCAGTTCCATTTACATTTGGGTTTCGTGTGGAACCCCCACCCGCATTTCCACCTGAACTAGGCGCAAAACTAACACAGTTATATAAAAGTGGGGTGATAAATATTAAAATTAACAGCTGTTTTTTCATTTTAATTTTATTTGGGGGAGAGAAAGCATTTCCTTAAATTAACGTAAAAATTTGAAAAATAAAGATTCCAATAATTTATTATTCAATTTTACAATTATAAAAATAGACAATAAAAATTACCGAGTATTAAAATCTAATACTTTATAGCCCACCAACTGTTCTGTGCGGCTTCCAAAAGGCTTGTGATAGACAAATATCTCATAAGTATTTTGGGTTTTGGAATGATTCCCCTCCGTGAATGTTTGCTCAGGCATACCTGTAACAGGGTTTTTTGTAACAAAATGATAGTTATATATGCCTTGTTTAAGATGAATTTTTGATTTATAAAGGTTAGAAATAGTATCAAACTCTAATTTACTTTTTTCATCACATTTATAATTATTAAAGCTTCCGACTACATAATAATCTAAATTCTCAACGTTTTCAGTTTCCAAATTAAACTGAATATTTGCATAATCAGCTTCAGTTTCGCCATTGCCGTTTTCATAATTATCTATCAAATATTGGCCATCAAAATCGTCTGTGAAAACATATGTTTTTCTATTTTGGAGCTTTTCAATATATAAATTCACATTATAACCTTCTTCCAAATAGTCAATTTTCTGTACGCCAATCATCCTTGACCTGAGGCTTCGAGTGTCGAAAAACCTAAATTCATTTCCCCCTTCAAAATCTGTTTCTGATTGATAAAAACTATAATCTAAAATGGACTCACCCGCCCTATCGAAAGTAGGTTTTAGGTTTGAGATAGTTTTATCCCACCGATAATTTTGCCGAATTACAATTTTTATTTCATTTTTAGGGTTCAAAATTGGATAACCTGAATACTTTACCTCAAAGTCAATTTGTTGATGGGTATTTCGTTTGGTTAAATTATTTGAAAATTTCACTGTGCCAAACACGCTCACCCTATTCGCATTGATAACAAATCGCTTGCAGAGCACTAAGTCGTTTTTATTGCTTTCCTTATAAATATATAGCAAAAAATTTCCTGTAATCTTCAATTTAGGCAATTCAAATCGATAATGATAATAGGGAATTTTTGTAGCGAATGCCATTTTATAATCCTGAATAATAAAGTCGTTATATTCAGAAATATATTCCACTTCATTAAGCCTAAGTGGCTGCCAATCAATCGAATAAGGCATTATTTTAACATGGTAGTTCTGATATTGCCCTGAAAGATCATCAAATTCCAGTACAAGATTTTGATTTGAGTTAAGGTCGCCAATAGCTGGTTTTAAGTGGTTTTTAGGTGCAAAATCGCTATTTGAATGTGAGTAAAATAAAACCGTTCTGATTGACTCCTTGTAAGTAAAATCTTCATTTTTCAATGTATTTTGCGAAAAACAAAACATTGAAAATAACAGAATACTTACAAGCAAAACGTATTTCATTTTTTAATATTATTGAAATTGGAAGCCTTACAATA
>JANMZR010000070.1:0-8313 GCA_031383555.1 Cytophagaceae bacterium
TTGTAGTCATATTCTTATTTAATTTTAAGTGTATAATAGTCAATTTGAAAAAAATACCATCAATATCTACTACCCAATAACCACTGCAATACCCTTATCCACATCATTTTCAACTGTTTTATATTTTACGTCCTTCTTCACTTCACCATTTTGATATTGAACGGTTACACGTTGGTTACGGTCGGCAATTTTAATGGAGTGCCTAGGTGCTACTTTTTCAATTGGTCGTTGAGATGGATCATGGTAATCGTTGCCGGCCTCCAATTGTTGCTGTAAGCCACCAACAATTCCTGAAACGTCATCTTTACTGGCTTTAAGTTTTGGTTTCTCCACTTTTCTTTGTGGTGCTTGTTGGGTAGGTTGAGCTTCAGCTGGAATATCTGCCTTCATCAAAAAGCTAATTGTATCGAAATTTACCTTATTCACAAACCTTTTAAAAAGCTCAATACTTTCAAATTTATAAATTAAAAGTGGATCTTTTTGCTCATAACTTGCATTTTGAACTGATTGCTTCAAGTCGTCCATTTCACGTAAATGCTCTTTCCATTCCTGATCGATAATTGAAAGTGTTATAAATTTCTCCATCTCCTTCACTAATTCTCGACAATTATTACCCAATGCTTTTTTTAAATTAGCAGATACATAAGCTGAGTGAATTCCATCAGTAATTGGCACTACGATGTCCTCAACTGTTTGGCCTCTTTCTGCCAGTATTTGTTTGAAAACAGGCAAAGCCTTTTTTGCAATCGCCTCATTTTTAGCGTTATAAGCAGCTTCAGCGGCCTTATAAAGATCGGTAATTCTAGTTTGTGGGTTTAATTTTGGAAATTCTTCTTTGGTAAAAGGCGGCTCAATTCCTAATACTTCAATGGTTCTTAACTCTAATTCCTCATAATTGTTTTCTGCATTATTGATAAGTTCTTCCGAAACATCGTACATCGTATTAGCTATGTCCAAAGCTAATCTATCACCAAAAAGGGCGTTTTGTCGCCTTTTGTAAATAGCATCTCTTTGATAATTCATCACATCGTCATATTCCAAAAGCCGCTTTCTGGTGCCGAAGTTATTTTCTTCTACCTTTTTTTGTGCTCTTTCAATTGATTTTGATATCATAGAATGTTGAATTACCTCACCTTCTTCCATACCCATTTTATCCATTACTCCTGCAATTCGTTCTGAGCCGAAAAGTCGCATTAAATTATCTTCCAAACTTACAAAAAACTGAGATGAGCCCACATCACCTTGCCTACCCGCACGCCCACGTAACTGCCTATCTACTCGACGACTTTCATGTCTTTCCGTACCTACAATTGCCAAGCCACCTGATGACTTTGATTCCAGTGAAAGTTTTATATCTGTACCACGGCCCGCCATGTTAGTGGCTATAGTTACCGTACCTGATTTCCCTGCTTCGGCCACTATTTCTGCCTCACGTTGGTGGTATTTGGCATTCAATACATTGTGTTGTATGTTCCTCATTTTCAGCATCCTACTCAATAATTCTGAGTTTTCAACTGAAGTAGTACCCACTAAAACTGGACGGCCAGCGGCTACCAAATCTTGAATTTCTTGTGCCGTAGCATTGTATTTTTCACGAACAGTTTTATATACTTTATCTTCAGAATCTTTTCTAGTTATTTGCTTATTGGTTGGTATTTCTACCACATCCAATTTATAAATAGTCCAAAACTCACCTGCCTCAGTAGTAGCTGTACCCGTCATACCACAAAGTTTGTGGTACATTCTGAAATAATTTTGTAAAGTTACGGTCGCATAGGTTTGGGTTGCGTCTTCAACTTTTACATTTTCCTTGGCTTCAATAGCTTGGTGGAGGCCATCCGAGTAACGGCGACCTTCCATAATACGGCCAGTTTGCTCATCTACAATTTTTACTTTACCTTCCATTATCACATACTCAGTGTCTTTTTCAAATACAGTGTAGGCCTTAAGTAATTGATTTACAGTATGTATTCTTTGTGATTTAATAGAGTAGTCACGAATTACGTTTTCTTTTTGTACGAGTTTATCGTGGTCATTTAATTCAGTATTTTGTTCAATCAAATTCAAATCAATTGAAAGGTCTGGTAAAATAAAGAATTTCGGATCTTCACCTTCACCTGTGATAAAGTCTAAACCTTTATCTGTCAATTCAACTTGGTTGTTTTTTTCTTCAATTGTAAAATACAAAGGTGCGTCTGCTTGTGGCATAAGCTTCTGATTTTCAGCTAAATGTGTTGACTCAACCTTATTCATAATGGCACGAATTCCTGTTTCTGAAAGGTATTTTATCAAAGGTTTTGACTTGGGTAAGCCACGGTAAGCACGAAAAAGTGCCATACCTCCTTTTTCATTATCTCCGGCTTCAATTAGTTTTTTTGCCTCTACCAAATAGTCTTGACAGATTTTTTTCTGCGCATCAAATATTTTGGTAACTCGTGGTTTTAGCTCTATAAAATCTTGCTCATCTCCTTTTGGTACAGGACCAGAAATAATCAAAGGTGTTCTTGCATCATCAATTAAAACGGAGTCTACCTCATCGACCATTGCAAAATGAAGGCGGCGCTGTACTTGATCGGCTGGCGATTGCGCCATATTATCACGGAGGTAATCGAAGCCAAATTCATTGTTGGTCCCGTATGTAATATCAGCCAGGTAAGCTTTACGGCGGGCATCGGTATTAGGCTCATGTTTATCAATACAGTCAACCGAAAGTCCATGGAATTCAAAAAGTGGAGCATTCCACTCCGAGTCACGTTTTGCCAAATAGTCGTTTACTGTAACAATATGCACACCACGGCCGCCCAGAGCATTCAAATAAGCTGGTAAAGTTGAAACCAAAGTTTTACCCTCACCAGTAGCCATTTCTGCTATTTTTCCTTCATGCAAAACGGCACCTCCAATTAATTGCACATCATAATGAATCATTTCCCAAGTGATTTCAACATTGGCGGCCAACCATTTATTATGCCAAATAGCCTTATCACCATCAATTTCAACGTTTTTCTTTGTGGCTGAAATAAATTTATCTTGAACAGTTGCTGCAACTACCAATTTTTTATTTTCAGTAAATCTTCTTGCAGTTTCTTTTACAACGGCAAAAGCTTGTGGAAGAAGTTCCTTTAAAACAATTTCTAAGTCAACATTTCTATCCAACTCAAGCTTATCAATTTGGTTGAAAATGACCTCTTTTTGATCGACCGTCAATTCTAAATCATTTTCCGCTTTTTGCTTTAACTCTTCAATTTGAGAGTCGATAGTAGCTAGCTTTTCAGAGATAATGGCTTTAAATTCAGCCGTTTTACCTCTTAATTGTTCGTCAGAAATACCAGCCAATTTATTGTATTCTTCTGTAGTTGTGGTAACATAATGCGATAGATTTTTTAAATCTCTATCTGATTTTGTGCCAAATACTTTGGCAATCGATTTTGTGATGAAATCAAACATTTTTTATCGGAAATGAGCTTTTTAAGCTGTTTTATATTATTTTTATTAACTAATTATTTTTAATTATAATGAATTATTATGCAAAAATAGTTCATTAAGCACGTTTATTAAACAATTTTCCTTCTTATATATTATTATTGTACCTATTTTAGTTTGAACGGTCAAAAAATAAGAAATTTTAATTAATTGAATACTAATATCAATTTACAAAAAATAACTCTTTATGGAAAATCCCACTCCTCGCAAACGTACACCACTACCTAAACTCAAATTCCCATTGATGGGAGATAGCTTTATGGGTGGCACAGAAGGCGATATAAACAGAAAATACTTTATGTATTTGTTTGTATTGATAATTCTTTTTGTATTTGGCTATGAGTATTTTAATGCTAAAAAAGGAAATGGAATTACAAAAGCATCGTCAAATATTGAAAAAATAGAATGGAAAGGTAAAGTAACAAAAAAATACATGGGTTATGATCGACCCGATATCAGGATGTTTGACCTTGTTGAAGCTAATAAAAAAGTAAGTAAAATTGATATTTCTGCAGACTCATCTATATTTTTTGAGCTACTTATGCCTAGAGATTCAGTTTACAAATCTATAAATTCCTTTAAAGTCAGGATAAAAAACTATACTCGAGATACAACAATAGTACTTCAATTCGCCAATTAAGTCAAATTCCAATATAAATTTATTTTTCTTGTGTAATAATGTAAATTTAATTTTGTAAATTAATTTACATTATGTATGTTTGTATATAAAAAAATATACATAAGAATATTTTTTTAAAAAACATTAAAGATTTTTTTCAATTTTCATTCTAAAATTGATACAATAGATTTCATAAACGGTGTAATTGTAAAAGATGACCTTCGGATGAGGGTCATTTTTTTTATCCCACCAACCACTTACCAAAAGGCAATTTCCCCAAAGTCCAAACTAAACAAAACGAGATAATTAAAGCCAAACTGGCATGAATGATGATGCCCATAATAGGTGGATGCCAAGCCCAATTGATGGCGAATTTTCTTGATAATATATTGATAATGAGCAAATGAGCGAGGTAAATACCAAAACTAGCTTTATCCAAAGGCCCCAAAATTTTTGGTAAAAAATCCTGATTTAAAACTTCTCTAAAAAACAAAAATATTGAAAAGGACATCAAAACAGAATTAGGGCTAAAATATTCATAAAAATATTTAGCAAATTTCCCGTCAGTATTTGAAATCCAGTAGGAGCCTAATATTGTTATTAAATAACCAAAAATGAACAGTATCAAAAACCAATATTTGTTAAACTTGAAATGCTTGTTTTTCAAATAATATCCTGCTACAAAATAGCCTAAATAACCACCAAAATTACCGATATCCAATCTGATATTAATTTTAAAAAACGTTGAAAATAACTGAAAAATAGTGGTACCAGTAAAGCAAATAATCAATAGGTAAAGGATTTCTGTTTCGCTAGCTTTTTGAACAAATTGGTTGATAATTGGTGTAAAAAGATAGAGGCCCAATATCATGTATATAAACCATAGATGGCCATATTGACTGTTCCCACCTGTAAAATATTCACTAAAAGCACGTGAAATACCAATTGGTTTATGTTCAAAAATATTATGATAAGCAATATAAATTACCACCCAAACTGTAAAAGGTACCCAAACTCGCATAAACCTTTTCTGTAAAAAACTAAACAGTTCCATTTCTTTACCCAAAAGTAAAGCCCCTGAAATCATCACAAATACGGGGACAGTAAATCGCCCAAACCCATTGATTGCATTAGCCATCCACCAAGTGTCATTAGCAATTTTTCCAAATTTAAATAGGGCACCGCCAGAAGTATGAATAAAAACAACTGAAATAGTAGCAAATATTCTAAGATTTGAAATCCAATATAGATGAGGCATTGTATTATTTTTTCTTTAAGAATTTGAATTACAATTTTAATCAATTTTAAGGTCAAATTTCACTAATTTTGCATTTTAGTTTGAAAATGAGAGTTCGGTTTAAATTAAAATCTGGAAGCTTAAATTGTATTTTGTAAAATGATAAAAACGGCTCGCCGAATGGACTTGGTGCAAGAATATTACTTTAGCACTAAACTTAAAGAAATTGCTGAGATGAATGCTAGAGGCCTCAATGTACTCAATTTGGGTATTGGAAGTCCCGATTTGGCACCTTCAACAAAAACAATTGATGCACTAAATGAAGCGGCCCAAAACCCTAAAAATCATGCTTACCAAAGTTATATTGGAATACCAGCTTTAAGGCAAGCCTTTGCCGATTGGTATCTTAAATATTTCAAAGTTGTGCTCAATCCAGCCAATGAAATATTGCCGCTTTTAGGTTCAAAAGAGGGTATCATGCATATTGCTATGGCCTATTTGGAGGCTGGCGATGAAGTGCTTTTGCCCAATCCTGGGTATCCAACTTATCGATCTGCATCACTTTTAGCTGGAGCTACTTTGGTTGACTATAATTTATCAGAGACTAATAACTGGTTGCCAGATTTGGTCGAATTAGAAAAGCGAGATTTATCGAAAGTAAAATTGATGTGGCTTAACTACCCTCATATGCCTACAGGTGCGAAAGCAACCAAAGCATTTTTTGTTGAATTGGTTGCTTTTGCCAAAAAACATAACATTTTATTAGTTAATGATAACCCCTATTCATTCATTTTGAATACTGATTATCTGAGTATATTGTCCGTTGAAGGAGCTAAAGATATTTCATTAGAACTCAATTCATTGTCGAAAGCTCAAAATATGGCAGGTTGGCGTGTGGGTATTTTAACAGGAAATAGTTCTTTGATAGCCAATGTGTTGCGCTTTAAAAGCAATATGGATTCTGGCATGTTTTTACCCATTCAATTAGCGGCTATCGAAGCCTTAAAAACTGATGAAAATTGGTACACAACACTCAACGATATTTATAAAATTCGCCAGCAAAAAGTATTTGAAATAATGGACTTGCTAGAATGTACATATGATAAAAACCAAACGGGTATGTTTGTTTGGGCGAAAATTCCTGAAAAATGGAATAATTCATATGAGCTATCTGATGCAATATTGTTCAAAGCCAATGTGTTTATCACGCCCGGCGGCATATTTGGTAGTCAAGGTGACCAATATTTAAGAATTTCTCTTTGTGCAGAGGTTGATTTGTTTGAGAAGGCGATTGAAAGAATAAAGGCGATTGAATAGTTTTTTTTGAATAAATAATTATTGTAAATTAGCATCGCAAATAAATGTAACTCCGATGACAGTAGAAGAAATTATTCCAAAATTCAACCAATTATCTGATAATCTGAAAGTTGAAGTGTTGCATTTTATTGAATTTTTGCAAACAAGAAGTAATGAAAATACTGAATTAAATAAATTGAGTAAGAGAAAATTTGGTTATGCGGAAGGAAAATATACTTTATCTCCTGATTTTGATGAACCTCTTGAAGATTTTAAAGAGTATAAGTAATGCATTATTTGATAGATTCTCCTACTTTTCTATGGTACAGTGGAGGTTCTGGAAAATTGAGCCAAAAAGCTAGAAATTTGATTGACGAAAATGAAAATAAGATATTAGTTAGTATAGTTTCGTTATGGGAAATTTCAATTAAAGTTGCTATTAATAAATTAGAAGTTGAAAATTCTTTTGAATCGATTTTTGATGATATTTTAAATTTCGATTTTCATATTTTACCCTTAGAATTTCCACATTTAGTTATTCAAAAGAACCTCCCTTTTCATCACAAAGATCCTTTTAACAGAATTTTAATTTCACAATCAATTTCAGAAAAATTAGATATAATTAGTTATGACGAAATTATTGACAAATATTTGGAAAATACTGGAGTAAAAAGGATTTGGTAAAAAAAAGATCAATAACCATATTTTAAATATCCCTACAGGGGTTTAGGGGCTATGACAATAACAATAGTAGGAATAGGTCTGATTGGCGGTTCAATGGCTTTATCATTGAGAGATTCTGGATTTGCCAGTCATTTTATTGGGGTTTCCAGAAGGCCAGAAACAGCGCAAAAAGCATTGGATTTGGGTTTGGTAGATGAAATTTTACCACTAAATGAAGCAGTTGCAAAGGCAGATATCATAATTGTAGCCACTCCAGTGGACTCTTACATGACCATATTACCCCAAATACTGGACTTAGTTGATAATCAAATAGTTATAGAAGTTGGTTCTACTAAAAAGCAGGTAGTTGAGTCTGTAAAAAACCACCCTAAAAGAGCCAATTTTGTGGCTAGTCACCCAATGGCTGGTACTGAATATTCTGGTCCAGAAGCCGCCATTCATGAACTATTTACAAATAAGCTCTGCGTGCTTTGTGATGTAGAAGATAGTAATCCTGAATTTGTGAAAATTATTGAAAACCTTTTTACTGCTATCGGTATGAGAATCGCCTATATGGATTCCACCGATCACGACAGGCATACCGCATATATTTCCCATATTTCTCATATTTGTTCTTTTGCCTTAGCGCTAACTGTTTTGGAAAAAGAAAAAGATGAAGAAGCCATTTTTAATTTGGCCAGTACTGGTTTTGAATCAACCGTTCGTTTAGCCAAGTCAAACCCAGATACTTGGGTGCCTATTTTCAGACAAAATCGTGATAATGTACTTTCAGTATTGGACGAATACATCAATAATTTATTGAAATTTAAAGGATTAATGTTGGCGGACAGCTATGAAAAACTACATGAGTTTTTTGAGGAGGCAAATAAGATAAAGAAGATTTTGAAGTGATATTATTGTTTTTCATTTGGCTAAAACGAAGCATTCATAATTGCTTTTGACAGCATCTTGAGAAAAGTTGATTTCGTTTTTTTTGAAAAATAAAAGAAATGCAATA
>JANMZR010000090.1:0-16204 GCA_031383555.1 Cytophagaceae bacterium
CAAACGAGTGACAAATCAAAAACAGAAATTTTTTACTTTCTGATGTTTTATTGTATTCAATTATTGCTTCTAAAAACAAGCCGAAATTAGGCTCCCAGTCATTTCCTTGAGGCAATGGATTACCTGGCCCACCAGACGATATAAATATGTCATATGCTTGTATATCAGGCCATTGGTTCTTTTGTCGGATATCGAAAATAGTATAGGTTATTTCAATTTCTTGAGTACTAGCAAAATTTTCGCATATTTTTTTTATACAACGCATGCCCTCATTTACAAAGCCGTTGTACATATCTAAAACTGCAATATTTAATTTCAAATTCATTTTTAAATGGTTATTTCAATCACAAAATTAAGAATACATGTGAAGGAATACAAGTTAAGTTTTTCTATTTACAAATTTTCTCATAATGCTAATCCGAAAGCCAATTACGGAAAGCCAAAATTATGCTACCCCCAACTTAGTTTCTTTTACAATATAATCAACCACCGACTCCAAGCTTCCAGTTTTTTCAAATACATCCAATTGCCGATCGGCACCAGAGCCCATTTTTAGAATAGTATGTATATATTCTACTTCTTTTCGGCTTTCCAATTCATCCAAAACATCGTCAACAAATTCCATCAATTCCTCTGTTAGGCTTGAATAGGGCACTTCTTCTTGTTTTCCGAAATCAATTAAATTTCCCGAGATGCCATATCGGGCTGCACGCCATTTATTTTCTGCGATTAGCATTCGATGGTAAGGTCGAAAACTCAAGTTCTTTTTATGTAATTTATGTATTTTAGCAACAATAGCTTGCATAAGTGCAGCCAAACAAATGGTTTCATCTACTCGCATAGGTATGTCACAAATACGAAACTCCACTGTAGGATAAAATGGATGTAGGCGCATATCCCACCATATTTTTTTGGCATTATCTATACAATTTGTTTTTATTAATAGGTTTACATAATTATCGTATTCAGAAACACTTTTGAACTCATCAGGTATCCCTGTTCTTGGAAACTTATCAAATATTTTAGAACGATACGATTTGAAACCTGTATTACGCCCGCACCAAAAAGGGGAATTAGAGGAAAGGGCATAAATATGTGGCAAAAAATACCTTGCAGTATTGAGTATCTGAATACCTTCCTCTCTACTCGGAATCCCTACATGTACATGCAAGCCAAAAATCAAATTTCCTCTGGCAACATCACGAAGGTCATCCACAATTTTATCATACCGAGCGTCTTCTGTAATCAGTTGATCTTGCCAGTCCGAAAACGGATGCGTACCTGCGGCTGCTATAAAGAGATTTTGTTTTTCAGCCAATTCTATCAACATCTTTCTCAAATAAGTGACTTCAGTACGAGCTTCTTGTATATTTTGACATACATTAGAAATCATTTCAACTACTGACTGGTGCATTTCTTGTTTTATCTGCTCTCGGAGTACGACTTGGCCTCCTTCAACCAATTGGCTCATATGTGAGCGCAAAGCACGGGTTTCAGGATCTATAGTTTGAAATTCCTCCTCGATGCCTAATGTAAATTGATTCATTGTAGGTTTGTTTACCTTAATTTAACTTATTTTTTCGAAGCTTTTTTTGTAGAAATCCCACCAGCTGATTCTGAGATAAAAGTACCCCAAGTACAATTATTTTGTCCAGCTTTGTGCGCAACTGCCCTTTCAATAGCCATTTTTGCTGCATTTTTTACAATCCATTCAAAATTTTCGTTACCAACTGAATTGATATCCGCATCAGGTGCCGGATTACAGAAATCTATTGCTATTGGTATTCCATCTCTTACGGCAAATTCCACTGTATTAAAGTCATAACCCAATGCATGGTTGAGTTTGAGTACATATTCATGGATAGTCGCCATTAATTTTTTATGTGCAGCTCCAGTAGTTTTTGGGGTAGTAGCATAACGCAAATGTGGCTCATTACGAGGCTCATATGGCATAATATGCACATATTTTCCATTCAAGCAGTAGCATCTATAATAGTCTGTAAATTGAATTTCTTCCTGTAGCAACATCACTAATTCACCAGTTTCGGCATGTTTCTTCCATAAATCTTCAGGGTCGTTAACTTTATAAACCGACTTCCAACCACCTCCAGCATGTGGTTTCATATAAGCAGGGAAACCAATTTTATCAAACATATAGTCCCAATCTAAAGGGTTTTTTAAGTTCCTGAATGAGTTTTCGGAAGTATCCGCAGGCCGGGCAAAAGAAGGAAGTAACATTGTTTCGGGCACGGGTACACCTAATTTTACCGCCAAGCAGTTATTGAAAAATTTCTCATCGGCACTCCACCAAAACGGATTATTTATTACAGCCGTATCACATAAAGCTGCATTTTTCAAATATGCTTTGTAAAAAGGTACATCTTGCGAAATACGATCGATAATTACAGAATAATTGGTTGCAACGGCCTGCTCAGTTTTATCTATAATTACTGGCTCAGCTATAATGCCCTTTGGGGCGGTTTTGTTTACTTCTTCAATAAATGCCCAAGGGAATGTGTTTTCCATGCCAAAAAGTATACCAATTTTTTTCATAATATTTTGATTATTAGTTGATTATTTAAAATTATTATTTTTGAAAAGATTCTAATTTACCCAATTATACTCCTAATATATTCAGGAAAAGCCATTTTCCATAAGGGCCAATCATGATCGGCCCAACGTTTTTCGTCATACCAGTGTTCTATTCCTTTTGAGCCTAAAAGATTTGACATCAAAAGATTAGAACCTCTACAACTATCCCATTCCGAGGTACCTAATATTATTTTCATATGATTGTATCGCCAACTTTCAGCATTAGCCATAAAGTCGAGTGGGTCGTTGAAATAAACATTGTCGTTATAAAACACACCAACAAAGTTTTTGATTGAAAAAGCGCCACTCATGCTTATTAAACCTGAAACTAAATCAGGATATTTAAAGGCAAAATTGGCTGAATGATAGCCTCCAAAACTACAGCCAGCCACTATAATTCTATGAACTCCACACTCTTTTTGTATGGCTGGCACCAATTCTTCTTTCAAAAAACTAGTATATAGTTCATAATTATAAACCTTTGTTTCTGCAGAAATATTATCATCATAAAAGCTCTGAGAATCAATTGTTTCTACATTGTATATTTTTATTCTGCCTGCTTCAATAAGGTCTGTAACTGAATCAATTAGTCCAAAATCTTTATTTTGGTTAAAACCACCCATTGAAGTTGGAAACATTAAAACAGGTTGGCCCCAATGGCCAGAAATGAGTATTTCGATATCTTTTTGAAGTATATTGGAGTAGTATTTTAGGTATTTTTCGTGCATCTTTTAAAGATAAGTTGAGTTTTAGTGTAGTAATAAATAATATTAATTCAAAATTATATTTTTTGCAAATGATTTCCCAATTATTTATGCCATTGGAGTGGTTTTTCATAATTTTGTAAATGGTTAATCATCATCAAGTTGAAATTTCTAGTAATGAAATTACTCAATATCAGCACCTTATTTTTTCAAAGTATTTGAATAGGGAAATCGTTTTTGAGCTTATTCTTCCTCCCCAAATCAAACAAAACTCTTCAGAAAACCATGTTTTGTATCTCAATGATGGACAAGATCTGAAAGAACTGAGGCTATTAGAAACGTTGCAATTGCTATATGATCAGAATGCAATACAGCCGTTGATCATAGTGGCCATACATGCAAATAAGGATCGATTGCTGGAATATGGAATATCTTCTATCCCCGATTATAAAAATAGAGGTAATAGAGCCAATAATCATAAGAATTTCGTCTTGCATGAGCTAAGGCCATTTTTAAACAGCTTACTGAAAATACAGCAGCAACCATCAACTACTTATTTTGCCGGCTTCTCCCTTGGCGGCCTTTCTGCCATGGATATTGGTTTTAAAAATTCTAAATATTTTTCAAAAATAGGTGTTTTTTCTGGTTCTTTTTGGTGGCGTTCGAAGGCTTTGACAGATCCTTCATTTGATGAAAAAAAGGATAGAATTATGCATAGAATTGTGGCTAATAGTAAGCCAGATTTAAATCAAAAATTTTGGTTTGAATGTGGCACAAAAGATGAAAAAATAGATCGAAACAATAATGGGATAATAGACTCAATTGATGACACAAAAAATATTATAACTTGCTTATTAACAAAAGGTTATACCCATTCTTCTATAAATTATGTTGAAGTAAAAAATGGCACACATAATTTTAAAACTTGGGCCGAAGTTTTCCCTGAATTTTTAAAATGGTTAGTTGGAAATTGAATTTAAACTTTTGTTAATATAGTCTTCTCAATTCTCTTAACGGCCTCTTCCAGCACAGAAAAAGGGCATGCAAAATTCAATCTCAAAAAGCCAGGCCCATTAAAAAGTGAGCCTTCAACTAATCTAACGCCATTTTCTAAAAGTTTTTCAAAAATATTTTCAATAGGACAGGCACGGCAGTCGATCCAAGCCAAATATGTAGCTTCTAAGGGTAACATTTTTAAGCCAGGAATTGCATTTATTTTATTTAGGAGGAATTTATGATTTTTTCTGAGGTAAGGCAAAAGTTCATTTTTCCAAGGTTCACCGTCACCCCATGCAGCTAAAGTTGCCAAATAGGCATGACGGCTAATTGCTGGCATCATACCCGCTTTTTCAGCTATAAATTTATCTCTAATTTCTTTATTAGGAATTATCGCAACCGAACAAGCCATACCTGCTGTATTATAAGTTTTGGTTGGTGAAATAGATGTAATTGTAATTTGTTCAAATTCTTTTGATAATGAGGCAATAGGAATATGCATTGAATTTTCATCTATCAATAAATCGCAATGAATTTCATCAGAAAAAATGATTGTTTTGTTTTTCAAACAAATTTCTCCCAATTTTTTTAATTCATTTTTGGTAAAAACAGTTCCACCCGGATTATGCGGATTTGAAAGCATAAAAAGACCTGTATTTGGCTCGAATGAATGTTCGAAAGCCTCGAAATTGAACGTGAATCGCTCCTTTTGCTCAATTAAAGGGCATTCTATAATTTTACTTTTAGAATACCCAATGCCAAATAAAAAGGGGTGATAAACAGGAATTGGCGTAATAATTGAACTGTTTTCGCCTCCAAAAGCTTTGCAAACTGTAGTAATGGCTGGTTCAATCCCAGGTGTAAAAACCAACCATTCTTTCTCGATTTTCCAATTGTATTTTTTTAGTTGTTGCTCAATTATTAAATCAATTAATTCGGGCGGGCAAATAGAATAGCCATAAATTCCATGTTCTGTTGCTTTTCGTAAGGCTTCAATTATTGGCTCGGCACAGCGAAAATCCATATCAGCCACTGGCATGGGTATCATTTTTTCATCATCATTCCAATAATCCCATTTATAACTATTGGTTCCTTTTCTAGTTATAATCTCATCAAAATTATATTTCATTATTAATTATATTTTTAAAATTTTTAACTAAATTTTAAGGTGATACTTTTATTTTTTAACTAATTTCGCATCGTATTACACATATTTTAAAATACAAATGATTAAATTATTTCAAAATACTATTATTGTTGTCGCAATTTTAGCCAATCAATTTACAAATTATGCTCAAAATGGTAAAATCAGTAAGCCTGAGTTAAAAACTGAATTCAATTGGCATAATCTCGACGCCAATATTGACAAAATTAATGGAATAAGTACAGAAAAAGCTTATCAAACGATTTTAAAAGATAAAAAATCGGTCCCTGTTGTAGTGGCAATTATTGACTCTGGTATTGAAATAGACCATTTGGAATTGGCTGGTAAAATTTGGATTAACGAAAAGGAAATTGCTGGAAATGGAATTGATGACGACAATAACGGATATATTGATGATATAAATGGTTGGGATTTTTTAGGAAACAAAAAAGGAGAAGACCTTGAGTTTGAAACACTTGAAATGACTCGAGAACTTGTAAAATATTCAAAATTAGTTGAGCCAATTGATGCTTTGAATGCTACAAAAGAAGAGAAATTGATTATAGAAAACTATAAAAAACTAAAAGGAAAGCACGATTCGAAAGCCAAAGAGCTTGACGAGCAAGGCGGTAGATTTTATATACAATTATATGAAAACTACCAAGTTGCGAAATCTGACATAAAAGCTGAATTTAATGTTGAAGAAGTAAATTCGGAGGTTTTGGATAAAATTACTTTGATTTCTAATGAAAAATTACAAAAGGCAAAAAAAATATTTAAAATATTGGAAGAAGTAAATTTGGATGAAGAAAAGTTAGAAGAAGGTTATGAATATTTCAATGCTTTAATTAACCATGGACTTAATGAAGAGTTCAATGGAAGAAATGAAATAGTGGGTGATGATTTGAATAATCTCAGTGAAAAGGGATATGGAAATAATGAAGTTGAGGGGCCAAATGCTTACCACGGGACACATGTGGCTGGCATTATAGGTGCGAATAGAAATAATGGAATAGGTGTAAAGGGAATAGCTGATAATGTAAAAATAATGGCTTTAAGGGCAGTACCCAATGGCGATGAACGAGACAAAGATGTTGCCAATGCCATTATATATGCTGTTGATAATGGGGCTAGAGTTATTAATATGAGCTTTGGAAAGGGTTTTTCACCAGAAAAGGAATATGTAGATGCTGCATTAAAGTATGCTGAATTTAAAAATGTGTTAATGATACATGGAGCAGGAAATGACAATTTGGATCTGGATGTTGAAGATAGCTTTCCTAATAAATATTATAAATCAGGTGAAACATGCAAAACTTGGTTGGATGTTGGTGCTACTTCATGGAAAAATGGAGATGAAATGATGGCTGAATTCTCAAATTATGGAAAGAAATCAGTTGATATTTTTGCACCTGGAGTGGCCATCTATTCTTTGGGAATTAATGGAAAATACCGTGAAATGGACGGTACGAGTATGGCCTCTCCTGTGGTAGCTGGAGTGGCTGCGCTTATAATGTCTTATTATCCAAGGCTTTCGGCCCTACAAGTGAAGGAAATATTGATGGAAAGTGCAACAAAATTTGGAAATAATGAAGTTTACATTCCTGGAAAAACTGTTAAGTCTCAATTCAAAAACTTTTCAGTTACAGGCGGAGTGGTAAATACCTACAAAGCAATTGAAATAGCCGAAAAAATGAATAGCAAAAGATAATATAATGAGTAAAAATAATAAAAAAGGCCTGAGAATGTTAAATTTCAGGCCTTTTAAATTACAAATTTATTGAACTAATTTTGATCTGGTTGCCTAGGGTTTTTCATTCCATCCCAACATGTATTAAATGCATTAGTAGTGGTAGTAATGTCAATAAGCATAGTTCCTGACAAGCAAAGCTTCACGAGTGCTGAGATATTACCATAAAAAAGTGTTACTGACAACCTTGAATTCATCTCTCTGATTGACCCATTGTACAATCCCTTTTTTAGAAAATCTGATATTGGCTGAAAAAAAGCCTCAAACTCTTCCTTGGAATTTTTGTGCATAAAAGGTGAACTCATATATTGCTCCAAAAATAAAAACACTTTCGAGTTTTTAATAAAATAAGTGTATAAACCATGGTAAACCTGCCTAAAGCGGTCTTTAAATGGTTTTGTACTGTCATCTGCTTCACTAATTATGCCTTCAATTAGACATTTTTGACTTTTGAAAAGTTCGGATATTAAGGTTTCTTTACTGTCAAAATAATGATATATTGTACCTGCAGCTACATTTGCATTTTTAGCAACAAGGCTCATAGGTGCGGCATGAAATCCATTTTTTGAAATAAGGTCGAGGGTTGCATCAAATATTGCTTTCTTTTTATCAAGTATCATTTTCATTTAGTTTTATATTTTTAAGAGCATAGCTCAATAGATTAAAATTTATTCTCCTTATTAATCAATTTATTTTAAATGTGAATATTTAAGGAAAAACATTAAATTTTCTATTTTTAATGAATGAACATTCAATGTTTTTACAAATATGGTAATTTACATTTGTAAAAAAAAATATTTATGAAACTTTTTTACTGATTATTCTAAAATGGGTTTTGAAGAAACTGCACGATTAAATTGTAAAAAAGATACAATCTTATTTATTACAGTAAATTTATTCTTGTAAACTATATCCAATGTTCAATTTACATATTACAAGCGGCCAATCATTATACCAGTTTGTAAAGGGTTCTTAATCAGGTAATTATATAGTGTTTCTTCACTTATTATCACTTTCTTTTTGCTTGTTGAAGCGTGTAACAAATGTAATTTCCCTTCTTTAATTATTGCAAAACCTTGATGAGAGCAGTCTAATCCAGCGATTGAGGTGGTTATGGCTATAATATCACCATTCTGTATTTGATTTTCAATTTCTGGTAATTCTTTCTTTGGAATGTAATAGAATTTGTATTTATTAATCGATTTTTCTGATAGTACTATCTCTTTTCTTATTTTTTCTGTGCTGGCTCTAGGGTATTTATTCCAATGTTTTGATATAAAATCAACTTGTTTTGAGTAGATTTCCCCTCCAATATTTTTAGTTTCTAGCTTTAAAGTTTTATTTTCTTGATTGGCCGCTAACCAATCGGTCAAATAATGCAATCTAGAGCCATAACCGTCCAATTTGCCATTTCTATATCGAATTTTTGTTAATTCCTTTTTGAACGATTCGTAATCGGTGGAATTTACAATTGCCAAGCATGTTTCTACTAATGTTGAGCAATCAAATTCTTTAAGATTAATGATTAATCGTTCATTTCCATTTTGCTCTAAAGTGCCTGCACTATAAGGCCTTCCCAAAAAGTTACTTGCAATTTCTATGACTGCATCTCCTTTATTATCAGAGTTTTGGGCCTGTTTTGCTACTTTGTATATTGCTTCACTCTTATCTTGAGCCATAACATTATAACTAAGAAATAAAAATAAAGCCAATTCTAAATAAATTGGCTTTTTGACTTTGATTAAAAAAATATTCATTTTATTATTTTGCAACTATTATTAATTTTCTTCTTTTATAACTGTAACGCTTGCAGCAGCTAAAAACATAAATATGCCCCCCATTAAGATAGCATAAATAGAATTTGAGTTAAATAAATTTTTTAATATTGGCCCACCAAGTATACCAATAGTAATTTGAGGGAAAGTGATAAAAAAGTTAAAAATCCCCATATAAACTCCCATTTTGTTCATTGGTAAATGGCTCGCTAATATTGCATAAGGCATTGCTAATATACTTGCCCATGCAAAACCTACACCAATCATGCTTAAAATGAGCCAATTGGGGTCGGATATAAAGTATATCGATATTAGGCCAATTCCACCACAAATTAGTGAAAAAGCGTGGGTTAATTTTTTGCCAAATCTTGCTGCTATTTTTGGTAAAAATAAAGCATAAACAGCTGAAACACCATTATAAACACCAAACAGTATACCAACCCAGTTACCAGCATCGTTGTATTCGATTGACGATTTATCGTCAATAGCCAAGCCATAAACATGATGGGCAATTGCAGGAACTGAGTAAACCCACATGCAAAAGAGAGAAATCCATGAGAAAAACTGTACAAAACCTAGTTGTAACATTGCTTTAGGCATGTTTGCAAAATCTTTAAAAATTGTACCTAGCCCTTTGTGCGCATCAGGATTTTCCACAAAACCCATTTCCTTACGTTCGGCTGGCGAATATTCTTTTGTATTAAGTACTGTCCAAAGGATAGAAAGAATAAAAACTGCTGCACCAAAATAAAAACTATATACTACATTGTCAGGTACTTGACCTTCTTCTGCTACTTTTGATATGCCAAACCATTCAGCCAAAACATAGGGAAGCCAAGAGCCAACTACTGCACCAACTCCAATTAAAGCGGTCTGAATTGAAAAGCCTAATGTATTTTGCGATTCATCCAAATTATCAGCAACTAAGGCCCTAAACGGCTCCATAGAGATGTTAAAAGATGCATCCATAAACATCAATATAACTGCTCCAACTATTACTGCTGGAAAATAACCAGCTAACGCTGATGCATTAGGCATAAATATCAATGCTGTACTTGCCAAAATTGCTCCAGCCAAAAAGAAAGGTTTCCTACGACCAAAGCGCCCCCAGGTATTATCTGAAAAATGACCAATAATTGGCTGAACAATCATACCAGTAAGAGGTGCAGCCAACCAAAACCAGCTCAAATGCTCTACGTCGGCGCCAAAAGTTTGTAAAATTCTTGATGCATTGCCATTTTGAAGGGCAAAACCAAATTGAATTCCAAGGAATCCAATACTCATATTTATTATTTGGGAAAGGGATAATAGGGGTTTTTTCATAAGTTTTATATTGATTTTTTTATCGCATAATTATTTGTATTACAGATCATTAATGGTATTTTGCTATTTTGTTTATATATAGTTAGTTATGTTTAGTTAGGATACTGGTAAATTATCATTTTATCTTGCTCGGTGTGGTTGGTGGGGACACCAACTACGGCGTCAGAAATTTATCTCTAAGCCAATTTTTTCTCAATAATTAGTAATTGATAATTTTTACGTAATATATTTACGATGTATAAAAGCAATAAAAATATTATTAAGAATACCCAAAATAGCTGTTCATTTCTTACTGCTAAAAGTCCTATTAAACTTAAAATTGAAGGAACTATTAAAATTATAATTTGAATAATTGAATTTATTATGCCCAAAAACCATATCATTTTTGATTTCTTCAAAATATACATAAAACATATATAAAGAACATTAATAATATTAAAAACGAATATTAAAAAATACACAAATGATTCTCCATTATAAAAAAACCTTTTGAAAGAATCATTTTCTTCGTTTACCATTAATACATAAATTATTAGTGAAATTAATAAAGAGAAAATGAGAGATGGAATATATAAAAAAATCAAATCTCCAATCAATGAATTTCTTCGATATGTTATATTCATGATAATTTATTCTCAAGTTGTGAATTAAACTGAAATTATAATTAATTTACTTCAACTCAAAAACATAAACCGAATTCGCTGCCAATTCAATGTCTATTCTACCTTCCACCATTTTGGCTTTGGTTTTTGGGTTTAAAAATTTATCTGTTATGTTTTGCGATATATTTATAATATAGGCAGTTTTTAATGCCTCATAAGGAATATTTATGTTTGTTTTATAAGAATATTTTTGGTCAAAATTATAAACAAACAATAGTTTTTGACCTTCAATATATCTCAAATAGCTGTAAACCTTCTTTTTATCAGCGTTTGGGTAGTTGTTGGCATATTGCAAATCGTAAAATTTGCCAAATTCAATGGCTTCATTATTTTTCACAAAATGAAACAGATTTTTATAAAAACTTTGCAATGATTTTTGCTCTGCTGTGAGCCCAGCGCCATCAAATTTGCCGCCGTTCATCCAAGCTTGTTGGCTTTTTACTCCCCAAAAATCAAACATGGTGGTACGTCCATCCTTTTTACCAAAGCCTTCAGCTTCCATTCCAGTTTCACCAAATTCTTGTCCAAAAAACAATAATAAAGGGCCAGTATGCAAAGTGGCTGACAAAACCATGGCTGGTATTGCCTTTTTAGGGTCTTTGGCAAAAAAATCTGAGGCAATCCGTTGCTCGTCATGGTTTTCCAAAAATCGTAACATATTGGCTGATATTTCACCTGATTCATTTTGCCAAACTTTCGTAATATCGCTGACATTAGCCTCTGATTTCTCCTCAATCAACCTTCTCAAAGCATCATAAAGACCAACTTTGTCATATAAATAGTCGAACCCACCTTTTTTTACATAATTTGTATATTCCTTTGGATTATAAATTTCAGCAATAAATTTTATTTCCTTATTTAGGTCCTTTGTTTTAGGTATTGCATAGGCCCAAAACTCAACAGGCACCATTTCGGCCATATCACACCTAAATCCATCAACACCTTTGTTTGCCCAATAGCTTAAAATATCTGCCATTTTTTGCCATGTATTAGGAATTGGGAGAAAGTGTTTTGATTTGTTATTCAGAATATTAACCCCATAATTAAGCTTTACTGTTTCATACCAATCATTTATATTCGGTTCGGCCTTAAATACATCATTTCCAGTCACTTTGGCAGGTTTTTCTTCATAAAAACTATTTTGTGGAATGGCCGGAACTACTCCCTCTGGAACAATAAAATCTAGGCCTGGCAAATAATAAAAGTTATTTTGTGGATCAAAAATCACATCATTTTTATCATTTATACCAAAGTCAAGCTCCGGTTTCACATCAGAATGATACACCCGTGCTACATGATTAGGCACAAAATCTATAATTAACTTCAACCCAACCTTATGAATTCGATCACGCATAGCCTCAAATTCGGCCATTCTGTTCAAAGGATTTATGGCAAAGTTGGGATTTACATCATAATAGTCTTTAATGGCAAATGCTGAGCCAGCTCGCCCTTTAACGATGGCTGGATGATCATTTGGAATTCCAATAGCTGTATGGTCAACCAAACTGGCAGATTCCAAAACTCCCATCACCCAAATATGGGTATAACCAAAATCTTTAATAACTTTTAATGCAATGTCATCGAAATCTGCAAATTTACCACAGCCATTCTCAATTTCACTTCCATTTACCTTATTAGTGCTATTTTTATTGCCCCATAATTGAGCCGTAACTTGATAGATGATTAATTTATCTGAATTTTTCCCCACGATTACTTTTTTCGATTTAATAATTTTTGATTGATTAACTTTTTTATTTACAACTTTCTTTTGTGAAAATACCGAAAAATTTATAATACAAAACAAAAATAGAAAATTTGTGTATTTGTTATTTGATTGCATATAAACTATACTTTTTAAAGAAAAAATCATATTTTTTTAATTTCACAAAGGTAGTAATCATTTTTATGTTGCCTGAAAAAAAACAATTAAATTGCAGAATAAATGATTAATCAATTTTATAAAAAATTCTATGAAAAACATTGCAAAAATTTTACTTTTCCAGCTTGTAATCTCAAATATTTTAGCACAAACACCTGCAATTAAGCGCATTGACCCCACCAATTGGTATATAGGAATGAAAAATCCGAAGCTCCAATTATTGATATATGGGCAATTAATTGGCGATTGTGAGGTTAGCCTAAGTTACCCTGGCGTAAAGTTAATTGAGAAAAAAGTTGTTGAAAATCCTAATTATTTGTTTTTAGATTTAGAAATTGCTCCAAATACACAACCTGGTAAATTTAATATTAATCTATCGAAACTTATTTTTATTCCAAAAGGGAAAAAGAAAAAGTTGGTCGCCACACCTATTAATTTAACTTATTCTTATGAATTAAAACAAAGAACCGCCAAACCACAAACTATCAATTCTTCAGATTTAGTTTATTTGGTTTTACCAGATCGCTTTTCAAACGGTGACCCTTCCAACGATAAATTTGCTACAATGGCTGATACCGTTTGCGATAGAAAAAATCCATTTGCAAGGCATGGAGGTGATTTGCAGGGAGTTATCAATCATTTGGATTATATAAAAGACTTAGGAGTTACCACCATTTGGCTTAATCCCGTCACCGAAAATGACCAGCCACAGACCTACGAAGTTGGCAATATGCGTTCCGCCTATCATGGTTACGGCTTTACTGACCATTATAATGTAGATCGGCGTTTAGGCGGAAATACTACCTATTTGAAAATGGTAGACGCTGCTCATGCCAAAGGTTTGAAGGTAATTGAGGATAATGTGTATAATCATGCTGGTAAAAATCATTGGTTTTTGCGTGATTTGCCTATGAAAAACTGGTTGAACCAATGGGATAAATATACCAATACAAGCTATAGGGAAGAACCGAATTTGGATCCATACGCTGCTAAAATTGATAAAGATGAAATGTTGAATGGTTGGTTTGTACCCTTTTTACCGGATTTGAATCAGAAAAACGAATTTGTATCTAACTATCTAATTCAGAATGCTTTATGGAAAGTAGAGTATTTCAACTTAGATGGTTGGCGTATTGATACTTACCAATATAACGATCCAGACTTTTTAACAAAAAGTAATAACTCACTGTTGGAAGAATATCCCAATATGTTTATAACTGCAGAAAATGCCGTGCATGATGTAATTACACAGGCCTATTACACAAATAATAATATTAATTTACCTTTTAAAGGCAATGTACCTTCTGCCAATGACTTTACTTTAGCCGAAAAAATGATACAATCGGTGAATGAAAAACTAGATTGGGGTAAAGGCTTCAATAAAGTGTATGCTACTTTGGTACAAGATATTTTGTATAAAAGGCCTGATTTAAACCTTACTTTTTTGGATAATCATGATCAGGATAGGTTTTTTTCACAAGTAGGCGAAGATTTGAATAAATATAAATTGGCAATTACGATGTTACTTACCACCCGTGGTGTACCTCAATTATATTACGGGACAGAAAACTTGACCAAAAACTTTAAGAACCCATCAGATGCCGAAGTTCGTAAAGATTTCGAAGGTGGATTTGCTGGTGATGCGGTAAATAAATTCATGGAAACAGGTAGAACAGACAGAGAAAATGAAGCTTTTAATTTCGTGAAAAAATTGGCCAATTATCGAAAAAATACACCGGCCTTACATTCTGGAACGCTGCTTCAATTTATGCCAAAGGAAGGTTTTTATGTGTATTTTAGGAAAAATAAGGATAAAACTGTAATGGTAATACTTAGCCAAAATACTGAAAGCAAGAAAATAGATTTATCGAGATATTCAGAAGGAATAGGCTCATTTACAAAGGGTTACGATATACTTACCGAACGTTCATTCGAATTAAATTCTGCTTTAGAAGTGCCAAGTATGGCTGAGTTTGTGTTGGAGTTGAGGTAGAGTATTTATATATATTGTTTTATTGGCTCCTAACTATTGATAATTGATAACTGATTCTATATATTGCAAAAATAAAAATAAAAATAAAAAATATATCTAAAATGAAAACTACCTATCTCTTCATAATTTGCCTTTTTAATTTTTCATGTAAACAGGAACTAGGCCTTGATTTTAAAAAGGAATTAAATACCAAAAAAATAGAAATTGATAATTTGGCAAGACCAACACCGCCACCAACAGTAGTAAGTTACCTCACTGGCGATGCCGCTGATGTTAATACAACTACACATCTAGGTGGTTTGCTATTAATGGGTGGAAGTACAGATGTAGATGCCGCTATAGCATGGCAATTAAACAGAAGCGGTGGTGGCGACATAGTTGTAATAAGGGCCTCAGGTGCAGATGGTTACAATACATATATGTACAATATGGTGCCTGTAAATTCGGTGGAATCTATTATTATTGACAGTCGAGAAAAGGCGAATTTACCTGAAGTGGCTCAAAAAATAAGAAATGCTGAAGCACTTTTTATTGCTGGTGGCGACCAATGGAATTATGTGAATTATTGGAAAAACTCTCTTGTTGAAGACGCAATAAACTATTTGTCAAATACTAAAAATGTAACTATAGGTGGCACTTCGGCAGGTTTAGCAATACTAGGCAACGCCTATTATTCGGCAGCAAATGGTACGGTTACCTCAGCAAAAGCATTGGCCAACCCCTATTTAAGCACTGTAACTATTGGTGCAAACGACTTTTTATCAACACCTTATATGCAAAATATTATTACAGATTCGCATTATACACAACGTGATAGACAGGGCAGGCATATTACTTTTATGGCACGATTAATGAAAGATTATGGATTTTCTAATATAAAAGGAATTGGAATTGATGAAGAAACTGCCGTTTGTATTGACCAGAGTGGAAATGGAAAAGTTTTTGGCTTAAATTCCGCCTATTTTTTGAACAATAATGCGGGCTCTGCTGAAACTTGTGTCTCAAAAAAAGCATTAAATTGGGTGCAAAATAACCAAGCCATTAAAGCCAATAAAATAACAGGTAGTGTAACAGGAAATGGAGTTCTTAACATTTCAAATTGGACTTTCAGTGGAGGAACATCCTACTATTATTACGTAAACAATGGAGTTTTGGTTACTAATTAAGCTTATTTTAATAAAGTTTCGGACTCAACTCACCGCCTCACGATATGCTTTTAACCCTATCCAATAAAATATAAGAGCCAAACTACTCCCAACTAGAGCTGTAATAGTAGGATGTTCCTCCACTGAAAGTCCAATTTGAAATGTTAAGAACTCCATTTCCTGTTACACTACCTGTTATTTTATTGGCTTTAATGGCTTGGTTATTTTGCACCCAATTTAA
>JANMZR010000136.1:0-4718 GCA_031383555.1 Cytophagaceae bacterium
AAAAACAAGAATTTGGTTGGCTAAAAGTAAAAGGTACAATTGATGGCTTCGAAATAAAGAAGTATAATTTGGCGCCAATGGGCAATGGCCTGATGTTTTTACCTGTAAAAGCTGAAATCAGAAAAATAATCAAAAAAGAAGCTGGCGATTGGATACATATTGTATTATACATTGATAATGAGTCAATTATAACTCCAAATGAAATGATAGATTGCCTTGAATATGAACCAAAAGCATTTGAATTTTATAAAAACCTCAATGAATCTGAGCAAAAATATTATATAAATTGGATCTATTCGGCAAAGCAAGAGGAAACCAAAATAGAAAGAATGGTTAAATCAATTGATAGATTGGCTATTGGTTTAAAGTTTTATGATATCCCATCAAAACTATAAAAATGATAGAATTGAAGGTATTCTTTTGTTAATTTGCAATAAAAAAAATTACATGATTTACTATATAATTGGTGTTTCTGGTTCAGGCAAAACCACTATTGGCAAAAGCCTTTCTCAACATTTGAATATCCCTTTTTTTGATGCTGACAATTTTCATTCGGAAGCAAATGTGGCTAAAATGGCTACCGGTCAGCCTCTGAATGATGATGATCGCTTGGATTGGCTTAACGCTTTGAATATGAAGGCAATAGAACAATGTTCAAACAAAGAAGGAGCAATAATTGCCTGCTCAGCATTGAAAGAAAAATATCGATTCCAATTGTCTGAAAGTATTATAGAGCCCATATATTGGATCCATTTGGAGGGCGATTTTGAGTTAATATTTGAGCGAATGAAAGCAAGAATAAACCATTATATGCCAGTAAATTTATTGAAATCGCAATTTGAGGCGCTAGAAAAGCCTGATTATGGTATTCATATTTCAATCAATCAAAGTCCTAATGAAATATTATTAGAAATTTTACGTGAAATTCAACCAAAAAAGGAATTTGGACTAATTGGCTTGGGGGTGATGGGCAAAAGTTTAGCAAGGAACTTGGCAAATAAAGGCTTTAAGCTTGCCCTTTTTAATCGTTTTGTTGAAAATAGTGAAGAAAAAGTGGCTGAAAATTTCATTTACGAATTTGATGAATTGAAAAATTGTATTGGTTTTGAAAATATTGCCGATTTTGTAAATAACCTTGAAAAGCCACGAAAAATTTTTCTCATGGTGAATGCTGGTAAAGTTACAGATATGGTTATCAGTGAATTAGCAGAATTTTGTGAGGAAGGAGATGTGATTATTGATGGAGGAAATTCTCATTATTCAGATACAGAGCGAAGAATAGAATTTTTGAAAACAAAAAGCATAGATTTTATCGGCTCAGGCGTATCAGGAGGGGAGGAAGGAGCATTGAAAGGGCCATCCATTATGCCAGGTGGTTCAAAAAATGCTTATCAGAAAATAGCGCCGTTTCTGACAACAATAGCCGCTAAAGATAAAAATAATATTCCATGTTGCACTTATATTGGAGAAGGAGGAGCTGGGCATTTCGTGAAAATGGTCCATAATGGCATCGAATATGCTGAAATGCAGCTACTTGCTGAAATTTATGCTTTGATGCGATTTGTCAATAAAATGAATCCTGATCAAATTTCAGTAGAATTGGCTTCTTGGAATAAAACCGAATTGGGCTCCTATCTTTTAGAAATCACTTCCAAAATTTTAGCTAAAAATGAAAATCAAGGATATTTAATAGACCAAATATTAGACAAAGCTGGTAATAAAGGTACTGGCTCATGGACTACAATAACCATGGCCGAAGCAGGTATTCCAGCCACTTTGATTTCAGCTTCACTTTTTGCAAGATTTATTTCAGCATTTAAAGAAAAACGAACAAAATATCAACAACTATTTGATTTTGAAGCAAATAATATTCAAGAAATTGAAATTGATGATTTGAAAAAAGCTTATCAATTGGCCAGATTAGTCAATCACCAACAAGGGTTTGATTTAATTGAAGAGGTTTCTAATCGGGAAAACTGGAATATTAATCTAATAGAATTGGCCAGAATATGGACCAACGGCTGTATTATTCGATCCGTATTGATGGAGACTATTTTCGATTCAACTATTGAAAAAAAAGATAAAAAAACGTTGAATTTTGAACTGGGAAGTCTTCGAAAAATTTCTAATTCAGGTATTAATCTAGGTATTAGCATACCTTGTTTGCTTTCAGCGGTTGATTATTTGAATGCTCATTTATACAATTACCCAACTGCAAATATTATCCAAGCACAGCGTGATTTTTTTGGTGCACACACTTATCAGAGGGTTGATGATGAGTCAGGAAAAAACTATCATACAATTTGGGAGTGAAATTAATAGGCTTCTCCAGCTCCCCCGCCACCAAAATCGCCACCACCAAATTTTGTTCCATCTGGTGCATTTGTGGTTGGTACCATTTTGTTGATAACAATTGCCTCTAAATTTCGATATTTATTTTCAAAAGATGGCGAATAAGTTAGCCTATGCTTGGGTGTTTTTAAATATCGAATAGCCAAAACTGAAAACGATATGAGAAATGCTCCTCCAACTGTTAAAGCCCACTCTACTGGTAACGACGAAAAGTATTCACGATAGGTATAAATTGAAAAAGTAATTGTTAATAGCCCAACGAGCAACATTTTGCGGTCTTGTTTCATTAAACTTCTTACAATATAAAACACTGGAATACCCACTGTAAAAAAGTAAAATAAAGGTGCAAAATCAATTTGTGTTGATGTTCCCAAACTATTTAATAATGCATTTCCCTCACGAACCACATAGTAGTTTCCACCTATATAAAATGTAGCCATCGCTAATATTTCCAAAATATTTTGAGCATCTAAATAATAATTTGTAGCCTCTATTTTTTTCCAATATTTTACTAGAAAGTAACTCACTGCCGAAATTAACATAATTACGAACGGTAAAATCAATTTTCCTATAGGGAATTTGCTCATCAATGTAAAGCAAAAAAATATCAAAGTGCCATATAAACAGATTGTTACAAATTGGTCAGCATATTTTAAAAGGGCAATTGCCAGTAAAACCAATAAAATCAAACAATATACTAAAGTTGGCAACTTAAAATCTGTTACAGCCAGAAAAAAACCAAATAAACATGATAAAATGGCATAAAGTAAGGCATTGTCAACCCCAGATCTATAAAAATTATTTTTAGGAATAAGGTTATTTAAAACTATAAATAATATGATTCCATAAAGCAAACATAGAATGCCAAAAGTAATTGATGAGTCAAATAAGGCAGCAAAAAACACAGAGGCGATGCCAGCAACAGAAAAAATAATGATATTAGCAAATATGAAAAGGCCTATTTTTACAAAAATATTTGAATGCTTAAATCCAACCGGAAACGCTGCTTTTGAGGATTCAAATTGGTCATTGGTTAGTTTTTTTTTGAATAACCATTCTTTTAAAATCGATTGATTATGGATGTTATCAACCCATAATTGATTGTATATTTTTGAGAAAATATTTTTCATAATATTTTTAAGTTTAGAAGATTTTTAATATTTCAATATGTAAATTTTGGAATTTTGATAGAACAATATATTTTAAACTCCTTTTGGTTTGATTATTTTTTTGATATTTATCAGAAAGTAAATGGTACCACCGGCAGAAGCTAAAAAATATAATTGGTAAAGGAAAAAGTCTAAATTATCAGGAGTTACCTTGAAAAAACCATAAGTAATAGCTGAATAACCAAAAATAACACCCATTAAAAGGAAAAGGTAGGATTGCTTTTGTTGTGCATAAATGATTGATAAATAGGACAATACAATAACTAACATAAAATAAATTATTTTATAATCGAAATTAAATAAACCCACCAAAGCGGCCACAAATGACATATTGCCGCCCATAAGTAGATAAGTGAAGCCAAAATGTGCTTTCTTACTATTTTTTTCAGATAACCAACCGATGATAATCAGAAAACAGCCTAATAATAAAGCAGTTATAGTTAAATTTAGCGTATTGAAATTATTATTTTTCCATAACGAAGCAGGTGCAACACTTACGCCAATCCACGAAGTCAAAGCCGTAATTGCCATTGAAAGTACTCCACGATGGTCGAATCTATAAGCACAAAAGAAAAATACAATAGCAGGAATTAGTGCCGCAACTCCATACCGAATTCCAAACAAATTATATTGATATTGTAAATAACCTTCCAAGGTCAAAAATAAAATACAAGCACCAAAAAGTGTAAAATCAACTAAACTTTGTGAATTTAAAACTTCATCCCAAGTGAAAGGTTCGATGTGCTTAATCGCATAATAAAAACAGGCAGCACAAAGAATTGCTATTAGCCCAATTATTATATTGTGACCTATTGTATCGATATTTTTATAAATAAGCATGCCCAACCCTGTAGTTAAGCAAGTAATTCCTAAATAAAGAAGTGTGCGTAATTCCCAATGGATTGAAAAGAGCTTGTTTTTTTCCTCAAAATCAATTTTTGTAGCCAGTTCTGTGGTAATTATTTTTTTTTCTAAAAGTGTATTTAATAGGCTGGAGTAGGTCATAGGTTTAGGAGTTTAGAGTACTATGTATTTACCATCTTTAGAAAAGTAAAAATATAGAGTGTTTTTTTAAATAATTAAGTTTAATACCTTCCACTACTCACAAAAATATTGCTCAATTTGTATTTCGTTTCCTTTTTTTATATTTTGCTTATATTAACATAATTTCTTATACATGATAATATATGAATTTAA
>JANMZR010000152.1:0-3632 GCA_031383555.1 Cytophagaceae bacterium
AATAATATTTGCCCCCATTTGCAAGGCTTTTTGCCTTACAGACTCAGGGTCACGGTGCACGGAAGGGTCTTCCCAGCCATTTCCTAAATCACATTCGTAACTATAAAAGCAGACTAGACGACCTTTGTAAATCAATCCGAAACCTTGTGGCGGCTTTCCATCATGCTCATGAACCTTTGGTAAGCCATTGTTAAACAGGTACTTAGCTGAATAAATTGGGTGAGTAAAAGGCAATTCAACAAAACTTAGTTCAGGAAAAACCTTTTTCATTTCTCTTCTAATGTATTTATCTAGACCATAATTATCATCAACATGTAAAAAGCCTCCAGCTAATAAATATTTTCGAAGATTTCGGCTGTCCGAATCTGAAAAAAGTATATTTCCATGGCCTGTTAGGTGAGCAAAAGGATAATTTATCAATTCTGGGCTACCCACTTCCACAATATCTTCTTCTGAAAATATTGAAGTTTTAAGGTTTTTATTGCAAAATGTAATCAAATTTGGCAAGGAAGTTTTGTTACAATACCAATCGCCACCACCGCTATATTTTAGCTTGGCGATTTTTATGGAAGGCTGGGCTTGAATATTGGTATAACTTAAAAATAAAAGCAAAAAGAATAAAAACCTCACCCCAATCTCTCTCTTGTTGAGAGGGGTTTTTGGCCCAAAATTAACGTCATTTATTAATTTTAAAATAAATCTTTTCATAATTCAGAATCTATAAATTAATCATGTTCAATACATTACAGACATAAATTCCCGCAGTTTCAGTTCTTAAAATGGAATTCCCTAAGCTAATACATTCAAAATCTTTCTTTTTCAAAATGCTAATTTCTTCATTTGAAAAATCACCTTCTGGTCCTATTACAACGAGATATTTACTGCTTTTGTTCGATAATTTATTCAAATACTTCTTATTTTCATCATCCACAAAAGCTACATATTTTTCAAAATTACTGAAATCGGTTTTTACAAACTCATTTAATTTGATGAGCGGATTTATTTTTGGCAAATAAGCTTTTTTTGATTGCTTCATTGCTGAAATAGCAATTTTCTCTAATCGGTTCAATTTCAGTTCTTTACGTTCTGATTTTAGCGTTTGCAAAAAAGTGATTTCATCAACACCAATTTCCACAGCTTTTTCTAAGAACCACTCAATTCTATCCGTATTTTTGGTGGGAGCAATGGCAATATGGATATAATAATTGGATTTATTGTACTCATTCACAATGGTTTGAATATCTAGTTTAAGATTTGCAAAATTAGTGTTTACAATTTTTGCAGTTACCCAATTCCCTTTTCCGTCAACCAAATTAATGATGTCGCCTACTTTGTTTCTCAATACTTTTACACAATGCTTCGAATCATCATCATTGAGATAAGGTTGAGTAAGTATATTGGGTTCGTAAAATAGTTGCATGAATTAGATGTCAGATATTAGATGTCAGATATTAGATGTTAGATGTTAGATGTTAGAAACAATGTAGATAATTAAATGGTTATTGATTTTTTTTCACTATTCACTTTTCTTTTTTTACTTTTATAAAATCTAATTTCTCAAATCTCAAATCTAATTTTATCATTTTTTAAACATTTCATTGCCTGTGTTATTCCAGAAATGGTGAGCGGGAACATTTTATTTTCAGACCAATCTCTTACCATTCCTATGCTTTGAGTAAAGCCCCAATAGCCTGATTCTGTTGGATTTAACCAAACTAAATTGGGGAAATGGTCTTTAAAACGATTGAGCCAAGTAAGCCCCGACTCCTCATTATAATATTCAACTGCTCCACGGGCTGCCGATATTTCATAAGGTGCCATTGAAGCATCGCCAACCATTATTACTTTCCAATCGGAGTTGTATTTGTGTAATATTTCCCAAGTAGAAATCCTTTGATTACGACGTTCATTATCTTTCCAAAGGTTTTCATAAATGCAATTATGGAAATATAGCTGCTCAATATGCTTGAATTGATATTTTGCCGCCGAGAAAAGCTGAGAACAAAGGTCGATATAATCGTCCATAGAACCTCCTACGTCCAAAAGTAAAAGCACTTTTACTTTGTTTTTTCGGCTGGCACGCATTTCTATATCCAAAAGACCAGCGTTTTTTGAAGTTTTAGATATAGTCCCATCCAAATCAAATTCATTTTCAATTCCTTCCCTACTTAATATTCTGAGCCTACGAAAGGCCATTTTCATGTTTCGGGTGTTCAGCTCAAGTTCGTCATCATAATTTTTGAAATTGCGCTCATCCCACACTTTTACAGCTGTGCGCCCGCCGCCTGCCCCTCCGATACGTATGCCTTCGGGGTTAAAGCCGCCATTGCCAAAAGGGGAGGTGCCACCCGTTCCAATCCATTTATTGCCGCCTTCATGCCGTTCTTTTTGTTCTTTGGTGAGTTCTTCCAGCCGCTTCAAAAGCTCATCCAAACCACCCATTGCTTTTATAGCTTCTTTTTCCTCTTCAGTGAATATTCGTTCGAGGTTTTTTTTGAGCCAATCTTCTGAAAATGTAGCGATTAGCTCATTTGAAATATTAGCAATATCTTTGAAATATTCACTAAAAAGTCTGTCATATCTATCCAAAAATGATTCATTTTTCACAAAAATGATACGACTCAAGTAATAGAATTCCTCCACGTTTTCATTAATCACCTCTCCTTTCAAAGCCGCCAACAAATTCAAATATTCCGTAACCGATGCTGGGAATTTTTTGTCTTTTAGGAAAAGGAAGAAGTTGAGGAACATGAGGGATTAGTAAATTGGAACACGGATTTAACTGATGCGAGCAACACGGATTTTAATTGATTTTTTATGTGACTTTTAAAATTGCATAATTTAAGCAAGCTAAAACATCTTCATTTTCTAAATTAGGAAGTTCTTGGTTTATAATTTCATATATGGATAATCCTGCCGCTAACAATTCCAAAACATCAATAACTCTTATTCGCATTCCACGAATACAAGGTTTACCACCACATTGATCTGGGTTAAATGTTATTCTTTCCATTGTTTTATTTCAACTTTAGAAAATAGCTATCGTCAATTTCAATTAATTTTATAGTTTTATGTTTTGTTCCAATTTCGTAGTCTAACATTATTTTTACTAATTCATTCCCATCAATTGCAATAATTTTAACATTTTTCTTTTCTTCAAATTCTTTTATTGTTTCTATTGCAGGTTTTGAAAAAGTGGAAGTGGTTATCAATAAACCATCACTAGCTCCTTTTCTACTCAAAGCTGCAAAAAATGAATCAATTTCTTGACTTCCCACGCTACCAGTTGAATATTTTTTGGCTTGAATATAATAAGTCCGCTGACCAAATTTTTCTTTTTTGTTAACGATTCCATCAATCCCTCCATCTCCTGTTTTTTTCGTAGTAGTTGCAACTTCTTTTTTAAACTCATCAGTTATCTTGCCATAAAAATAATCACATAATACATTTACTGTTAATTCTTCAAATTGAAAATGTCCGATACTTTTTAACCTGTAAAGCAAATCTTTTGTTACTTGAATTCGATTATTTTCATTTAATTCTAAAATTGTTTCACTTATGTTCTTTTTATTATTTGAACTTACAATTGTTTCTTCAACAATTAGATCAAACCATTTACAATACTTCAATGA
>JANMZR010000166.1:0-3730 GCA_031383555.1 Cytophagaceae bacterium
TTTTTTCAAAAAAAACCCACCAATCGATTTCCAATATGAATACCAAGGTGCTACTACTTCAATCCGTTATTGTACAGGAAGTTATAAGTCGGCAAAAGAAAAATATTGGGTATATATTATCATCAAAAACCGAAATGCAAAGCTTTCAATTGGTTCCATCCACTTCAAAAAGGATTTGAAGCTCTAGCATTTCAGTTTATATTTTTTCATAAATGCATTTTTTGAGGAATTCATTTGAAATTAGAGCGTTAATTTTTTCATAAATTTCTAGCTATCAGGTATTAATCATTTGCTTTTTTCGTAGTTTTGTATCCCAATTGAAAAATAGGCTTGTAGTCTTTTGAAATTGTTAATAAATTCATAAATAACACATAGTAAAATTATATGGCGAAAAATTATGCCGCCCAAAAGCAGGCTCAAATGGGCTACCAACAAAACCCAGCCAATCCTGGTGCAATTAAAACCAAAAAATTTGCTTTAGAAAAAAACAAATATACTGCCATCAGTATGAAACAGTTTTTTAAAGAGCAGTTGAAATGGGTATTGGTGCCCATCGCTATTATTTTTATTAATGCGATTTTGAATTTGACGGGTACTTATAAAAATATTTGGATATATATATTTGCAGTTGTTGGAGCAGGGCTATATATTTTATTTTGGTATATTCAATATATAGGAATTACGCAACTCGAGCAATACAAACAGCTTTTTCAAAAATATAGATATGAGATTGACAGCCGTCAGATATTAATGAAAATATCGGATAAAGAAGGCGGGGTAATCAAATGGGACCAAATAAAGTCGGCATATAAAGACAAGAAAGGCTATGTTTTGGAAATAAGCCGTGGTCAATTTATTTACCTTCCTTTTGATGTTTTTACAGGTGACAACGATAAACGTATGATGGATAAAATATTGAAAGACAAAGCCTTAATAAATTAAATCTCCATTTTTATAAGCTACATTTTTTTATACTTATATTTTTAAAAATTATTTACTAGAAAATTACCAATGAAATCGATATTTACAACTCTAATTTTAATTCTTGTATTGAACGTAAATATTTTAGCTCAAAATGAGCCAAAAGCAGGTTATACAAATGTTGAATTTCTTATTTCGAAACTTCCTGAAGTCAAAAAAATAACCGAGGAATTGGAAAAACAAAAGAAACAATATGATAACGCTTTCCAAGAAAAAACAAAAGAGTTCCAAACAAAATTAAATGCTTATCAAAAGGGCGGTGCGAATTTGCCTGAAATTATAAAAAAAGATAAGGAAAAAGAATTAGAAACTTTGCAGGCTTCTATACAAGAACTGCAGCAAAATGCAGAAAAAGATTTAGCAAATAAACAGACTCAATTAGTACAACCTTTATATGTAAAAGTATATTCTGCGATACAAGCTTTTGCCGAAGAAAACGGGTATAAATTTATATTTAACACGGGTGATAGCAATCAAATGAGGCACCTTTTAGTAGCCCCAGCTGATGGCGATGTTTCTGATCTGATATTGAAAAAGTTAGGTGCTAACGCAAAAGAAGAAGTAAAAGCAGCAAAAGAAGAAGCAAAAGCCGTTGTAAAAGCAGGTCCGGAGAAGGCAACGAACCCAAAAACACCAGTAAAAAAAGCCCCAGCAAAAGCTCCAGTTAAAAAGAAAAAATAAATTGGCGAATTATTTATTAAGGGCAATTACAGCTTCTCGAAATTGGTTGCCACGGTCTTCATAGTTTTTAAAAAGATCGAAGCTAGCACAGGCGGGAGAAAGTAGCACAATATCGCCATTTACCGCTAAGCTGTTGGCCATTTTTAATGCATCATTGAGTGATTTTGTATCCAAAACAATCAAGAGTTTATCCCCAAAGAAGTTGATAAGTTTTGTGTTATCAACTCCCATACAAACTAATGCCTTCACTTTTTCCAAAACCAGTTTTTCAATTTGACTGTAATCATTGCCTTTGTCAACCCCTCCCATTATCAATATTATTGGTTTTTCAAAACTCCCTAATGCATAAAATACCGAGTCGACATTGGTGGCCTTTGAGTCATTAATGTATTCAACTCCATTAATTGTTGCCACTGGCTCCAGCCGATGTGGGGCATTGTTAAATGATTTTAAACCCAGCTCTATTTTATCAATTTCAATATCACATTGACTTGCTGCTAATACAGCGCACATCATATTTATAGCATTGTGCTTTCCTTTTAGCGGCAGATCTGAAGTTGCTATTGAAAAACCACCCTTTTCAGAATTGAAAATCATTGATGTTCCATTAAAAAATGCACCTGCTTTTTGTTCAATTTCTAGTGAAACTGGAAGTACTTTTGGAGCCAAGGTATTGTTAATCAAATAATTATTGATTGGCTCATTTTCCTTAAAGCAAATAAATGTATTGGCCGCATTTAAGTTCTGTAATATTCTGAATTTAGCGTTGGCGTATTGCTGAAAATCATAATTATAGCGGTCCAAATGGTCTGGAGTAATATTCAAAAGAATAGCAATATTAGCATGAAAATTATATACATTATCGAGCTGGAAGCTGCTTAACTCCAATACATAATAATCAAAATCTGAGTCAATTACTTGTTTGGCAAAACTTTCACCAATATTACCTGCGAGGCCTACTTTTTTGCCTGCCGATTTCAATAAATGATAGATTAAAAGTGTGGTAGTGGTTTTTCCATTACTTCCGGTTATACCTATTATTTTGGCTGTAGTGTACCTAGCAGCAAACTCTATTTCTGAAATAATAGTCTTTTTTAAGGCTATTAATTTCATGATTAAATCCTCTTTTGCTGAAATACCTGGGCTTTTTATAATTTCGTCCGCTGTAAAAATGGCTGACTCGGTATGGGTATTTTCTTCATATTTGATTCTATTTTGTTGCAAAGTGTATTTATATTTTTCAGAAATAGAGCCTTTATCAGAAACAAAAACTTCAAATCCTTTATTTTTCGCTAATAATGCAGCACCTACTCCACTTTCACCTGCACCGAGAATTGCTATTTTCATATTATTATATACATATTTTTATAATACTAATACAAAAATACAATTCATTGTCCAATAAAAAAGGCTGCTCGTTTTGAGCAGCCTTTTTAAATAAATAAATTAAGATTATTTTTTCAAAGAGTCTCTAATTTCAGCTAATAAATCTAGTTCCGTTGGCCCAGCTGCCGCAACTTCTGCTGGTTTTTTAGTTTTGTTGTAAGCTTTTACAATCATAAACATAACGATACCAATTGTAAGTAAGCTAATAAAGGCAGTAATTACCTTGCCATAGCCAATTGCATTTTCTGGTGTAACTACCTTGCCAGCGCCATCAACTACTGCCTCACTTAATACATACTTCATTTGGCTAAAGTCAATACCCCCAGTGAGCATGCCAACAATAGGCATAGCAATGTCTGCAACAAATGAGTTAATGACGGCACCAATGGCACCAGCCATAATAACTCCTACAGCGAAGTCAACAACATTTCCAGTTGCAATAAAATCTTTGAATTCTTTAAACATAATATTAAGAGATTAAGGGTGAAAAATAAAAGAAACGATTATAAATTAAATAAAAATCCGAAGTTAAGTGCTTGGGCCAATTGTAACTTTCCCGATTGGTCATTGTCATAAATACCAATCAATCCTAGGTTCACATTTACATTTTTTCCAATTTTTGCTGTTAAATTGGCATCTAAACGATTGTCGATATCACCAAATTTTTTTAGGGCTGCAAACG
>JANMZR010000172.1:0-32187 GCA_031383555.1 Cytophagaceae bacterium
TTTTTTATTTTTTCAATGAACCTAAACAATTTGAAGGAGGTGAACTTGTATTACACCCATTTAATTTTTTAGAAGGAAATGATATTCCAATAAAACTAACCCCAATAAACAACTCATTGGTTGTTTTCCCATCTTTTGGGCTTCATGAAGTTTTGCCAATAGCATGCCCAAATAAAGAGTTTAAATTTTGGAGATTTGCAATAAATTGTTGGTTAAATAAAGCTTAAATTTAAACTTGGTTGCTTAATTGCATTTAATTTTTTAATATAAAAAACAAATTAATAAAAAAGCCCACTATTATGTGAGCTTTTCTATTTAAAAAAATTAAATTTATTTTTAACTAAAAAACTTCGTCACACCTGGCACCGCAACAGGATAAAAGCCGTCTGCATTAGGTTTTAATGGCATATCAGCATCCCAGCTGAATTGACTTGGCATAATGCTTATTCCTGAATTGATGGCTTTGTCCCACTCAATTACTTGTCCAGAATAAGTAGCCATACGGCCTAAAATGGAGGTCATAGTACTTTTGGCGCCGTTTTCTGCATCAGCAAATTTATATATACCTTTGGCAATAGCTGCAAAAAGTTCGTCATGCTCTACTTGATAAGGATTAGGGTCATTTTTATCGTCATGCTTATAAAGCGTTTTACCTTTATGGTCTACAATATGGGATGAATCAAACATTATTTTACCTTTTGTTCCTACCACCAATTCATCTACTTTGGCCCAAGTACCTTTAATATGGCGGCATTGGCTGTTTAAAATGGATCCATCGGCATATTCAAATTCCACTAAATGGTGGTCATATATCTCACCAAATTCTTTGCCCTTACGCACCTCACGTCCACCAGTTCCACGTGCACGTACAGGATATGCATTTTTGGCCCAATTGATTACGTCAATATTATGTATATGTTGTTCTGTTATATGATCACCACATAACCAGTTGAAATAGTACCAGTTGCGCATCTGATATTCCATTTCAGTTTGGCCTGGCTTACGTGCATTTACCCATACGCCGTCGTTGTTCCACCAAGCTGAGGCCGAGACGATATCTCCTACCATACCGTCACGAAGTCTTTTTATAAGATTTCGATAGGAAGTTTGATAATGACGCTGCAAGCCTACAACTACATTTAATTTTTTCTGTTTAGCAATTTGCGCTGCAGCCAAAACCCTTTGAATACCGGCTGGGTCGGTGGCTACAGGTTTTTCCATAAAAATATGTTTCCCCTGATTAACAGCTTCCTCAAAATGTATAGGCCTGAAACCCGGAGGCGTACATAAAATCACAACATCGGCTAATGCAATGGCTTGTTTATACCCATCAAAGCCAACAAACATCCGCTCTTTTGGTACATCGATTTTACTTTTCAGGGCACCACCGTCTTCTTTTGAAATATTTTTATAGCAACTTTCAACTCTATCTTGAAAAGCATCGGCCATTGCCACTAATTTTACGTTTTGCTTTGACATAAGTGCCTGTGCTACAGCTCCTGTTCCCCTTCCACCACAACCAATCAAAGCAATTTTTATCTCATCTGCAACAGAATTGTTATAATTGCCTTTTGAGAAAAAAGGTGCTGCTAATAAACTCCCTGTTAAAATAGAACTGTTTTTTACGAATTCCCTTCGTGACGAATTTTCCATAACAATATAGATTTTTTTAAAGAAAAAGTTAAATATTTTTCATTCAAAAATAATCAATTATTTCTTTAAATATGTGATGTTCTATCCTAACAGTAAAATTATTAAAGGATATTTTGATATTTATGCATTAAAAAAGGCAAAGTAAATTGCCTTTCAATGTAAAAATATCATAGTAAATATAATAAACGATCTAAAAATTAGCTATTTGGCAAGCTTGGAAATTGTACTTTATAGATATTCGATTCAGCTATTTTATTGAACCAATTTTTTTCGTTTATTATTTTCACTATTTTTTCATGAATAGTTACTGATGTTTTTTGAGTAACATTAAGCCACTTATTTAATATAGTTGGGTCAATTCCTACATTTTCTTTAATTAAATAATAAGCTAACAACCAAGTACTTAAAGGCAATTTAGTATTCTCAAATTCTGTTTTTGAGAATACTGAAAAAGATCTAAAGCAGTTTTCACATTGAAATTTATTTTCAATATTATAATCAATTATTTTTTGGCAACCGCAGTGTGGGCATTCGGTTTTATTTCCCCATCTAATTTGTTCGAGGGTTTTTATAATTTCTGAATTGTTGTTGAACCCTTTGAAATTTTTCATATTTTAAAATTTATCTAAATATATCTTTAATCGATTGAGGCAACTCAAATATCCTATTAAAATAACATACTAGTTAGAATGCAATTCTTTGCAAAATTGGATAAAAATTTAAATAATAAATACATTTACATTGCTTACTAGTTATACTTTGTTTATATTTATTTTTTATTTTTGTGAATAAAATAGTTAATACAGCTATACAAATTGTAAAATTATACTTGAATTTTGAAAACTGACTTTGAAAAAATAAATCCCGATCCTGGTAGTTCATTTACTTTACTGCATATTGATATACCTTTAAATTCTATACCTTGGCATTATCATTATCATCCTGAAATTGAGCTTGTTAATGTAATAAAAGGATCTGGCAAACGTCACGTTGGCAACCATTTAAGTTATTTTGAAAATGGAGATTTGGTATTAATTGGTTCCAATTTACCACATGCAGGTTTTGGAAATGGAGCTATTGGAAAGCATGAGGAAATTGTTCTGCAGTTTCAGTTTAATTTTATGCAAAATAGTATTCAAACTTGGCCTGAGATTTCAGAATTTAAATCACTTTTTACAAGAGCAAATCAAGGAATTCATTTTTATGGAAATACGGAAAAGGAGGTGAAGTTCTTATTGAAAAAAATGTTGCGGTCAAATCCATTTCAACGTTTGCAATTATTTTTTGAAGTGTTTAATATTCTTTCTTCATCAACTGAATATGAACTACTTAATGCAAAAGGAGTCAAGTATAATTTTCAAAAAAAAGATGAAAATAGAATAAAAAAAATAATAAGCTTTGTGGAAACAAACTACAATAAAAGTATTGAATTTGAAGAAGTTGCAGATTTAGCAAATATGACAATTCCCGCTTTTAGTTCTTATTTCAAAAAAACTATGAGCTTAAATTTTACGGATTTTTTGAACGATTTTAGAGTTAATAAAGCTTGTTTAGCCTTGTTAGAAGGAAAAAGCGTTACAGATACTAGTTTTGAATCAGGTTTTAACAATGTAACTTATTTCATAAAAGTATTTAAAGCAATTAAAGGAGATAGCCCCCTAGTATATCAAAAAAAATTATTAATTTAAATTTAATTGTTTTTATTCAACCTCCAATGCCTCTTTAAAAAAGAGCTCAATTTCATCGTTACTTGGCTGTAAGATAGGCCTTACTATTCTGAAACCAACTGACTCACCATCTGTTAGCCACCATTTACTTTTAGGAATTTGCGGATCCCTCTTATTCCAGCTTTGGTTTTGAGGCTGTCGATCGGCAATTCGAAGCTGTGTTAAATTACTCTTAAATCCGCCACCTTTTGCAGTATGATAAGACCGGAAATTTTCCCGTTTCATATAAAAACTACCAATAGGGTTATCTTTTAATTTTTGGAAATAATCAACATCATACATATTCATTGTCCATTCGGCAACGTTCCCAAGCATATCATGAAGCCCCCATTTATTAGGTAATTTTTTCCCAACTTCATGGTATTTAAGTTTACTATTTTCATTATACCAAGCGTAATTTTTAATGTTTTGTAGGTTAATTCCCTCTCCATAAATAGCCTTTTTACCAGCATTAGCAGCATATTCCCACTCAGCTTCTGTTGGGAGCCTATAAAAAATTCCGGTTTTTTTCCAAAGCCATTTACAATAAGCCAAAGCCGTAAAGGGTTGCATGGAATTGGCAGGAAAGCCCCCCTCTTTTCCCATACCCCAAGTAAGGTCGATGTATTGGGCCGTCGGCCTGGATATTGCGTCTAGTTTTGGATCCTTCATAGTACTCTGCGAGAGATCTTTTTCTTCAAAACGGAATGCCATAAATTGGTCATGGGTAATTTCAGTGGCCGACATCCAAAATTGATCAATATTTATCATAGTTTGAGGCCCTTCATCCATATCTCTTCCTTTTTCAGTTAATGGACTACCCATCAAATACTTACCAGCAGGAATTGGCAACAATTTTATAATAATATTTTTGTTATTAATTGTCTGCTCATAGGCAATAAAGTCTGAATTTTGAGCAAACAATTTTGTTGAAATTATTAAGATTAGGCAACCAATTTTCAATAAATTTAATTTCATTTTTGTATTTACATTTGGCTAGTTAAAATATTTATCAAACCCTTTTGACTTATATTCAACTAATTTATTAGCTTTATTTTCAATAATTAGCACTTCAGCTTTTTCATTTTTTGCCAAAATTAATCCTTTTTTTATTGGTAAAATACAAATGGCAGTTGAAAGCCAATCAGCCTTTGTTGCATTTTCACATAAAACAGTAACTTGTCGTTGATTTTGAAGGCCTAATCCTGTTTTTGGATTCAAAATATGTGAGTACTTTTTCCCATTGATTTCCACAAACTGGTAGGCATCGCCAGATGTTGAAATAGCTATTTTATTCAATTTCAGTATTTTATTATTCAAAAAATTTGAATTACTGGGTATTTCAACTCCTATTTTCCAGTTATTCTCACCAGGAGGTGGGTTCCCTATTGCCATATTACCAGCCGCATCTATCAAAACTTGGCTTATATCATTTCTCAAAAAATATTCAAACACTTTTTGAGCCGCATAACCTTTCCCAATTCCACCCAGATCAATTGACATGTTTTTTTTCGTTAATCTTGCTTGATTTTTTACCGAATCAACCCATAAATATTGCACACCAGTATTCAAAATTGTATTATGTAGTTGATTTTTATTAGGTAGTTTTTTTTCCTTTTTTGTCTGTCGCCAAAGTTTCGTTAGCGGCCCTAAAGTAATGTCAAAGGTATAAAAGCTCCTTTCGTAAGCTTTTTTACTCTCTATAAATATGTTTAATAAGTCTTTTGAAATATTTATTGAAAGGCCATTCCCAGCATTTTTTGCTATAATTCCTATTTCTGACAAGTCAAAATAATCACTAAATGAATTATTTAAACTATCAATTATTTTGTAAGCATTTTTGGCTAGTAATTGGGCTTTTATTGAGTCGGCATGGTAAAATGTTATCTCAAATGTCGAACCCATTTTTTGTTCAGTAAAACGATAGCGCTTTTCTTGAGAAAATGCTGGAATAATACATAATAAATAAATAGAAATAGTGAAATTAAAGTAATGTAAAACTTTTACTTTAAGGGTTTTCCAAAAATTCAAATAATTCAGATTATATTTGCAAACTTTTTTAAGACTAACAAAAATAATTAAAAAATTTAGGGATTTGTTGCCCAAACCTTGAATTAATCTAATAAAAAAAACTCATTAGGGCTTGAGATTAAATTTCAAAATGAAAAATTCTACATTATTAATTTACAATATTATCCTTACTTTGGCTGTTGGCATTTTGTTTTTCTTGCATTTCAAAAGCAGTACTCCCATTGCCTCATCCGCAACTTCGGTGGCTTCCAATAAAAAAATTGTTTTTGTGAATACAGATTCGCTACTTACTAACTATCAATTTTATAAGGATACCCAAAAGGAATTTGAAAACAAAGGATATAGACTTCAAGTTGATCTAGGCAGTAAAGAGCGTGCCCTTCAAAATGAATTAGGGGCTATTCAACAAAGAGCTCAAACTATGAGCCAAGTTGAATTGCAGGCGGCTGATATTACATTGAAGAAAAAAAGCTCCGAATTACAAGCTTACAGCCAACAAGCTCAGCAGAAATTGGCTGAGGAGCAGTCAAAAAGGGTTGATGAGATTTACAATGCAATTCGTGATCATATAAAATCGTTGAACGCAAAAAATAAATACGAATATGTATTGGGTTATGCAAAAGGTGGTGGTATTTTATTTGCTGATGATGCTGTTGATGTAACAAAGGCAATAGTTACTGGTCTAAATAATGGCTATAAAGCAAAAACTCCAGTCGAAGTAAAAAAATAAATTACAATAAAGCTTTTTAACAATTTTGAAAATTTGTTATTTATTATAAAAAGCAATTTTAAAAAATAGAATTAAAGAGCCATATAGTTTTATGGCTCTTTTTTTTGCAAATAATTTGTTGATGCCCAAAACGGAAATACTTAAACATGTTGAAATAAAAAACCGAAGAGCGTCTTTTGAGTATTCCTTTTTAGATACCTTTTCAGCAGGTATAATATTACAAGGCACCGAAATTAAGTCAATCAGGCAAGCAAAGGCAAATATTTCAGATGCATTTTGTTTATTTCAAGGTAATGAATTATTTATTAGAGGCTTAAATATTTCAAAATATGAATTAGGCACAGATGCCAACCACAACCCCCTCAGAGATCGAAAATTATTGTTGAATAAACGGGAGCTAACTAAGCTATCAAATAAGTTAAAAGATCAAGGCCTCACCATAGTACCTACGAAACTTTATCTAAATGAAAAAGGTTTAGCCAAAATAGATATTGCCCTTGCGAAGGGTAAAAAATTGTTTGATAAAAGAGATTCCATTAAAGAAAAAGATGTAAAAAGAGATTTGGAAAGGAAATAATAAAAAATTTGATTCCATTTTTTTTAAATAAAAATTGTTTTTTGTAAATTGCTATTGCAACTTTAAAAATATTAACTAATTAAATTAAATAGAACTTATTGATAAAATTTGAAAAATATCTAAATGATAAATTATTAAGAAAAAAGCTTCCAAATATGTAAAATTATAGCTTATATGGGTCGGAAAGTACTAGTATTAAATCAAGATTACAGTGCCTTTACAATTTGTTCAGTTCCGAAAGCCTTCCTTTTGGTTTTTCTGAAAAAAGCCGACCTTGTTTGTGAAGACGCTACCGAAAAGCTGCATAGCATATCCCAAACTTTTTCTCTACCCTCCGTTATTCGCCTCCACAGATATGTATATCTACCTTATAAAGGCATGATGCTTTCAAGGCAAAATATATTTAAAAGAGATGGAAATCATTGCCAATATTGCGGCTCAGGCAACCACCTCACGCTAGACCATGTATACCCAAAGTCGAGAGGAGGGAAAACTACATGGGACAATTTAGTTACTGCCTGCAAAAATTGTAACGCCAAGAAGGGAGATTCCACTCCCGAAGAAGCCCGAATGAATTTAAAAATGAAACCCTACAAACCTTCTTTTATTATGTTTTTAAGAGACTTTTCTGGGTCTGTTGAAGACAATTGGCTTCCATTTATAGGTAGAAAAGAAAAAGCTAGCTATATAAATGAGCAAGTTTAGTTTTAGGAAATTTTCAAAATAAAACAGCAAAATGCTTCAAATAAACTACTATTAGTTGCAATAAATTCAAACCTCTGGCCTTGATATTCAACTCCATAGGATATTATCAAAATTTAAAAAATTCCATTACTTTTTTTCAATAAAATTCCCTACCTTTGCAATCCGTTTCGCAAAGAAAAGGTATATTTTCACTAAATTTCAGCTCGAAAGCTCGACTTGCTGATGTACAAAGAGCTCTTAATCAAACACATGGCTAAAGAATTAGCAGAATTCGACTGGGATCTAGTCGGTACAAATAAAGGCTTCGGAGTAGGATATACTTCCGCTGAGCGTTCTAAAATGGAAGATTTGATCAATGAGACATTGAATCAACTTACCGAAAAAGAAGTAGTAAAAGGGACAGTAGTTGGTATTACAGACAGAGAGGTTATTCTGAATGTAGGTTTTAAGTCTGATGGCTTGGTACAACTTTCTGAATTCCGAGATATGCCCGATTTAAAAGTTGGAGACATTGTTGATGTTTACGTTGAAAATCAAGAAGATACACACGGCCAACTCGTATTATCTCGCAAATTGGCGAAGGTAATGACCGCTTGGACAAATATTGAGGATGCCTTAAACAATGATGTAATTATTGATGGATTAGTTAAGCGCCGTACTAAAGGTGGTTTAATAGTTGATATTTATGGTGTTGAGGCCTTTTTACCTGGCTCACAAATTGATGTTAAGCCTATCCGTGATTTTGATATATTTGTAGGCAAGAAAATGGAAGTTAAGGTTGTGAAAATCAACCATGCAAATGACAATGTTGTAGTTTCTCATAAAGTATTGATTGAGAAAGATCTTGAAACACAACGTTCATTAATATTAAATAATCTTGAAAAAGGTCAAGTGCTTGAAGGCGTAATCAAAAATATGACTAATTTCGGTGTATTCATCGATCTTGGTGGTGTTGATGGCTTACTCCATATTACTGATATTTCTTGGGGTAGAATAAGCCACCCAACTGAATTACTTACTTTAGATCAGAAAATCAATGTAGTTGTTCTTGATTTTGATGAGGATAAAAAACGTATTTCATTGGGAATGAAGCAATTAAATGCTCACCCTTGGGAGGCTTTAGATGTTACAATTGACGTCGGTTCAAAGTTGAAAGGTAAAATTGTAAACGTTGCCGATTATGGTGCTTTCCTTGAAATATTACCAGGAGTAGAAGGTTTGATACACGTTTCTGAAATGTCATGGTCTCAACACTTGCGCAATCCACAAGATTTCTTAAAAGTTGGGGATGAATTGGAAGCAGTAGTGCTAACCTTAGATCGTTCAGAGCGTAAAATGTCACTAGGCATAAAACAAATGACTGAAGATCCTTGGACAAAACAAAATTTATTATCTAAATATGCCGAGGGTACAAAGCATCAAGGTGTTGTTCGTAATTTAACCAATTTTGGATTATTCTTAGAATTGGAAGAAGGAATTGATGGTTTAGTTCACGTTTCTGATTTATCTTGGACTAAGAAAATTAAGCATCCATCAGAGTTTATCAAGGTTGGTGAAAAATTAGACGTATTAGTACTTGAATTAGATTCTGAAAACCGTAGATTAGCTTTAGGTCACAAGCAATTAGGAGAGAATCCTTGGGATACTTTTGAAACAGTATTTAGTGTTGGTTCTATTCATAAATGTACTATTCATGCTAAAAATGATAAGGTAGCCACTTTGGAACTGCCTTATGGAATTGAAGGTTTTGCTCCAATCAAACACCTTGGTCTTGAAAATGGCAATATGGCCGAAATTGGTGAATCATTAGACTTCAAAGTAATTGAATTCAATAAAGATGAGCGCAAAATTATGTTATCGCATAGCAAAACATGGGGTGATGTAAAGGAGGAAGCTGTTCAAACTGAAAAGAAAAAGGTTGCCAAAGCAGTTGAAAAATTATCTGAAAAATCTGAGAAGTCAACCATGGGTGATTTAGATGCATTAGTTGCACTAAAAGAACAGATGGAAAACCCAGAGAAGAAACAGGTAAAAAAGAGCGCCAAAAAGTTAGCAGAATAATAATAAAATTACAATCAAACTGAAAATAATATTTCAGTTTGATTGTAAAAAATAGGGTTTCGTGGCCGAGTGGTTAGGCAGAGGTCTGCAAAACCTTGTACAGCGGTTCGAATCCGCTCGAAACCTCCTTTAAAAAAGTCCGTTAATTGTAACGGACTTTTTTATTTGGTCATTAATACTAGGCAATTCAGCAATTTTAAAAATTGTATTTTTTTAATATATATTGAAATTTTAAATATTTATTAATTAGAATGATTACAAATAGCATGTTTTTTAAAAAAAAATTTAAATTCTCTTAGGGTTTTATTGGTATTTTGAAGTTCCAATAGTAGTTTTACAGTCTGAAATCTCGGTATAATCCGATTCCATATTACATCTTCGATTTTTTATATACTTACTCTATTTATGTTGAATATCAAATCTTTTAAGTTTTTTACCCTACTAATTTTTTCCCTAGTTGCTACAATCGGTTTTTCTCAAGCTGATAGCACAAGTTTGGCACCAGTAGCAGGTAGTGGTGATGCTGAAAATGGTAAAACATTATTTACAAATAATTGTTCATCATGCCATTATCCTACAGAAGAAGCCAACTTGGGGCCTGGGTTAAAGGGTATCGAAACCAGGAGAGATTATGCTTGGATAAAAACTTGGATAAACAACCCTCAAAAAGTAATTGCCTCAGGTGATGCTTATGCAGTGGCACTTTATAATAAGTACAGTAAAGCTAATATGACTGCCTTCCCTACTTTTGGCGATAAAGAAGTGAAAGATATTTTGGCCTACGTAGCTTCTTATGCCCCACCTGTTGTTGCAAGCGCTGCAGGACCAACAACAGCTGGCACAACTGAAGCCTCTAATGGAGGCATGTTTCAATATTTGTTAATTGGTGTAATAGCCATAATGGTAATGGTGCTTTTAGCATTATTGGGAATGGTAAATGCTATAGCTAAGTCTAACAATGTAGCACTTGAAAATGATGGCGAATCAAAATTATCATTTCTCGATAATCTTACTATACAAGTTAAAGAACTTTTAAAATCAGGTGCTGTTAAAGGGGGAATTATCACTTTAGCAATTCTTTTATTAGGTAAGGCCACAATTGATGGCCTTTATGGTATTGGAATACATCAAGGTTATGCGCCAACACAACCTATTGCCTTTTCACATAAATTACACGCCGGTGATTATCAAATAGATTGTAATTATTGCCATACTGGTGTTTACAAAGGAAAAGGAGCAACTATTCCTGCTGCTAACATATGTATGAATTGCCATAACGCCATAAAGCAAAGCTCACCAGAGATTCAAAAAATATATCGAGCAATCGAAAAAGAGCAACCAATTGAATGGGTTCGAGTTCATAATTTGCCTGATTTCGCTTATTTCAATCACTCACAGCATACTAATGTAGGTGGGCTTGACTGTACAAATTGTCATGGTGAGGTTGCAACAATGGAAGTTATGCAACAAAAATCGTCATTAACTATGGGTTGGTGTATAGATTGCCATAGAAAAACAGAAGTTAATTCAGAAGGGAATGCTTATTATGACAATCTTTTAGCAGTACACAAGAAAAATAATAAAGATCCTCTCAGAGTAAAAGATATTGGTGGCCTTGAATGTGCTCAATGCCATTATTAATTCCTTTTTTATTAAAAAATATTAAAAGTTTGAATAGAAAGTTTTGTCTAATATTAAAATTCAAACATAGAAAGTTTTAAAGTTTATTTACGAGTAAAATATATGGAAAATACTACAAAAAGGTATTGGAGAGGGCTTGAAGAGTTGACAAATGAGGCAGATTTTATTAAAAATTCACACAAAGAATTTGGTGATATGCCTAATGATGAAGTTTCTACTGGCAATATCACTGATGGATCAGGCACTCATCGCCGTGACTTTTTGAAAATGCTAGGCTTTGGGGTCTCAGCGGTCGCATTAGCGGCTTGCGAATCACCTGTAAAAAAAGCAATCCCTTATTTGAATAAGCCCGAAGATGTTGAGCCAACAATTGCCAATTGGTATGCTTCAACTTATTCTGAAGGAGGCGATTATGCCTCTATTTTAGTAAAAACAAGGGAAGGTAGGCCAATTAAAATTGAGGCGAATTCTTTATCATCAATTACTAAAGGTTTATCGGCAAGGGTTCAGGCTTCTGTTCTAAGCCTATATGACAATGAGAAACTAAAAGGTGCCCAAATTGCTGGCAAGCCTGCAGAGTGGATTGACGCTGATAAATTAATAATTAATGAATTAACTGCGATAGCAGCAAAAGGAGGACAAATAAGAATAGTATCAAATACTATCTTATCTCCAACCACCAAAAAAGTAATTGCTGATTTTACAAATAAATATCCAAACTCATCACATATTACCTACGATGCCAATTCAGTTTCTGCTTTATCAGAAGCTAATGGTGGTATCATTCCTTTATTCGATTTTAGTAAGGCAAAAACTATTGTATCTATAGGAGCTGATTTCTTAGGTACATGGATTTCTCCAACTGAATTTGCAACACAATGGGCTAAAGGAAGAAAAGTATCTAAGGCCAATAGAAATATGAGTCGCCATTATCAATTTGAGACAATAATGTCGAATACTGGTGCAAATGCCGACTATCGAATTGCAATAAAACCTTCACAGGAGGGATTAGTTGTAGCAGCTCTTTATAATGCTGTTGCGGCAAAAACCGGTTCTGCAACTATTCCAGCTCCAAAATATGGTAATGTAAACATTGAAAAAGCTGCTTCTGATTTGGTTGCTTCAAAAGGAGAGTCATTGGTTGTTTCGGGCTCAAATGATTTGGCTGTTCAGCAATTAGTTAATGGCATAAATGGTCTATTAGGTTCATTCGGTAGCACAATCAATTTAGGAAAGTCCGTTAATTATCGTCAAGGGTCAGATGCATCAATGAATACATTTATTGATGATTCAAAATCAGGTAAAATATCAGCGGTCATTTTCTATAATGCCAATCCTGTTTATGATCATCCAAGAGGTGCTGAACTAGCAGCAGCTTTGCCTAAAATTGGAACTAGTATTTCAACAAATGATCGTGCTGATGAAACTGGCTCTCTTTGTATGTACAATACACCCGATTCTCATTATTTAGAATCGTGGAATGATGCCTCTCCAAAAGCTGGAGTTCATTCACTTTGCCAACCAACTATCTCAACAATATTTAAAACTCGTCAAGCTCAATCATCTTTTTTGAAGTGGGCGGGTTTAAATGCTGATTATTCAAAATATTTAGAATCGAGCTGGAAATCTAATATTTTAAAAGGTGGAAAAAGTTGGACTCAAGCCTTGCATGATGGAGTTTTTGAAACAGATTCAACCTCAGCTTTCAATGTTCCCGTAATGAACTTGGCAGGAGCAGCGGCTTCAATTGCAAAATCATATTTATTAGAAAGCAAAGGATTAGAATTAGCAATCTACGAAAAAGTAGGTATGGGTACTGGTAATCAGGCCAACAATCCTTGGCTTCAAGAATTACCTGAGCCTGTTTCAAAAGCATGCTGGGACAACTACGCTTCTATATCGCAAAAAACAGCTAAAGATTTAGAACTGGCTAAAGATGATTTAGTAGAAATTTCTTCAAATGGAAAATCAGTTAGATTACCAATATTAGTTCAACCTGGTCAAGCTGATGATACAGTCGCTATTGCAATTGGATATGGTCGTACCAAATCAGGTAAGGCAGCAAATCAAGTTGGCGTTAATATATTCCCTTTTTTAGGAAAAACAAATAGCTGGAATGGTGGGATTGTTGAGTTGAAAAAAACTGGAGAAAAACGACAAGTTGCTCTAACACAAACGCATAATACTGTTATGGCTCGTCAAGCCGTGGTACAAGAAACCACATTGGCGGAATACAAAAAGAGTCCATCAGCAGGCCACTGGGAAGCTGAAGTAGTAACTTCCGAAGGAAAAGTGCCCGCAACTGACATTACACTTTGGAATGGTCATGCTCGAACAAACCATTCATGGGGTATGGTTATTGACCTAAATGCTTGAACAGGATGTTCAGCTTGTGTTGTAGCATGTTCTGCTGAAAACAATGTACCAGTGGTTGGTCGTCAAGAGGTGATAAATAGCCGGGAAATGCATTGGATCCGAATTGATAGATATTATTCATCTGATGCCGATGTTGAAGATAGAAAAGCACTAGAAATTGCCTCGGAAAATCCAGAGGTAGTTTTTCAACCTATGATGTGCCAACATTGCAATAATGCACCTTGCGAAACGGTTTGACCAGTTTTAGCAACTACGCACTCATCTGAAGGCTTAAATCAAATGACTTATAATCGCTGTATTGGTACACGTTATTGTGCAAATAACTGTCCATATAAGGTGCGTCGTTTCAACTGGTTCCGTTATTACCAAACTGACGATTTTGATTTCCATTTTAATAATGATTTAGGTAGAATGGTTATTAACCCCGATGTAACTGTTCGTTCACGAGGAGTAATGGAAAAATGCTCATTTTGCGTACAGCGAATTCAAGAAGGAAAATTAACTGCCAAAAAAGAAAGAAGAGTGTTAAAAGATGGCGAAATTAACGTTGCTTGTGCAGAAACTTGTCCTACAAATGCATTAATTTTCGGTGATAAAAATGACCCTAATTCTGAAATATCAAAAATGATAGCTGAAGAAAAAGGCGGAAGGTCTTATCGAGTTATTGAAGAAATAAATATTGATCCTAATGTAAATTACTTAGTTAAGGTAAGAAATAAGGACAAAAAAGTAATATTGGCTGAAGCCGCTAACCACGCTGCAGAGGTAAATCATTAAAAATATTGTTCCCAATTTTATTCAAAAAAATTGGAACTCATTAACAAAATAATAATTATTAAGAATACTATTAAGAGATTTATATGTCGCACGTAGTTTCACCTATAAGAGAGCATTTAGTAACAGGTAGCAAAACCTATCATGACGTAACTCATGATATTTGTCGCCAAGTTGAAGGGCCTCCAACAAAAGAATGGAAGATCGCATTCGGTCTCTCCTGTTTACTATTTATCTATGGCGGTTATTGCCTAGGATATACTTGGTGGGTAGGTATTGGCGCTTGGGGTTTGAATAAAACCGTGGGCTGGGCTTGGGATATTACCAACTTCGTATGGTGGGTAGGTATTGGTCACGCAGGAACACTTATTTCAGCGGTACTCATGCTTTTCCGTCAAAAATGGCGAACCTCTATCAACCGCTCGGCAGAAGCGATGACAATATTTGCCGTATTATGCGCAGCTACTTTTATTTTAGCGCACATGGGCCGAACTTGGTTGTTTTATTGGGCCTTACCATTGCCAAATGCTTTTGGTTCACTTTGGGTGAATTTTAACTCACCTTTGGTTTGGGATGTATTTGCTATCTCTACTTATCTATCAGTATCTTTAATATTCTGGTATATGGGTCTTGTACCTGATTTAGCAACAATTAGAGACCGTGCAACGAGTAAATGGGCAAAAAGAATGTACGGAGCTTTTAGCTTAGGCTGGAACGGTTCTTCAAAAACTTGGGCTCGTTATGAGTATATGTCTTTAATATTGGCGGGTTTATCTACTCCGTTAGTGCTTTCTGTTCACACGATAGTATCAATGGACTTTGCAACTTCAGTTATTCCAGGTTGGCATACAACTATTTTCCCACCTTATTTCGTTGCTGGAGCTATATTTTCAGGATTTGCAATGGTGCAAACCTTGCTATTAGTTACTAGGGTAGTGTTTCATTTAGAAGATTATATCACTATCGAGCATATTGAAATGATGAATATTATCATTACAGTAACAGGCTCAATTGTAGGCATTGCTTATATAACTGAATTCTTTATTGCTTGGTACTCTGGTGTTGAATATGAAAGTTATGCTTTCTTCAATAGAATGCAAGGCCCTTATTGGTGGGCTTATTGGATGATGATGACCTGTAACGTAATTTCACCGCAACTATTTTGGTTTAAAAAATTACGTCAAAGCCTTATAGTTTCATTTGTATTGTCAATTGTTGTAAATATAGGTATGTGGTATGAGCGATTTGTAATTATTGTGACCTCCTTACATAGAGATTATTTGCCATCGTCATGGGCAATGTTTTCGCCAACAATGTATGATATTGGTGACTATATATTTACATTTGGTTTGTTCTTTACTTTGTTCTTCTTATTTGCAAAATATTTACCAGTTATAAATATGTTTGAGATTAAAGCAGTAATGAAAGGTGTTTCTTCATCTTACCCACTAAAAAAAGGAGGAGCTCGTGCTGAAGGATTAACCCAACCAGTACATAATAAAGATAAAGAATAGGAAAATCTATTTGCTAGTAATTTAGCATTTAAATTTCCCAAACTAATATATATATAATTAATAATGAGCGATTTAACAAAATTTTTAGTTGGAATTTATGACGATGAAGACGAAGTACTTCACGCAGTAACCGACGTAAAAAGTAAAGGAGTAGTAATTCAAGATGTTTATACTCCTTTCCCGATTCACGGTTTAGATAAAGCAGTGGGCCATCCTAGAACTAGATTACCAATAGCGTCATTTTTATTTGGCATCACTGGTACAACTTTAGGCACAATTTTTATTGTGTGGACAATGGGCTATGACTGGCCAATGATTATTGGTGGTAAAGACCATGTAGCATTTCCAGATTTTATACCAATTATTTTTGAGTGTACCGTATTATTGGCAGCATATGGTATGGTATTTACCTTTTGTGCTAGCAATAGTTTATGGCCTACCAAAAAACCAATTTTATTTGATAATCGAATTACCGACGATAAATTTGTGATGGCTATAGATATGAGAAATAATAAATTGTCAGAATTTGAAATTTCTTCAATTTTAAAGAATTCTGGGGCAATTGAAGTAAATACCAAAGAAGTAAAATGGGGTTAATTAAAGCCTTAAAAATGATATTTTAAAAAAAATAAATAATATAAATGTTAAATTCAAAAAACATATTATCTATACTAGGTTTCTCCTTTATTGCAATATTTAGCTCATGCGATAATCATAATGACACAGGTTTGGAATTTTCTCCAAACATGTATTATTCTGCAGGTTATGAGCCAATGTCACAACTAGATGGTGAAAAAAATAATATAAATCCGCTGGGTATGAATATGCGTTTGCCAGTAAAAGGTACTGTTTCACGCAGAAATTATCAAACAAAATATGGAGAAGGTGATTCATCAACAACAGATTTGATGGTTTATAACTTACCGCCAGATAGTATCGAAATAGCTGAAAGATTACTTAAAAATCCAATACCCGAAACTGAAAAATCTTTAGAGGAAGGCCAATTATTATATGAGCGCTTCTGTTTGCATTGTCATGGTGAAACTGGAAAAGGCGATGGATTAGTTGGTAAAATATATAAAGGAGTACCCGTTTACTCATCAGATGCATTAAAAACAATGAATGATGGTCATATTTTCCACGTAATTACTTATGGAAAAAACAGAATGTGGGCACATGGTTCTCAGATGTCACCAGCCGATAGATGGAAAATAGTACAATATGTACATCAATTACAAGCTCAATAAGAGTGTTTTAGTAAAAATAGTAAAGTAAAAAAATACAAAATCAAATTAATATGGCAGGTCACTCACATTTTACTCCAAATAATGTAGAGGAGCATTTTGAATTTACAGCAGCCGCTAAAAAGAAAATATATATTAGCCTTTTAGTAGGTGTAATTATGTTTGCATTAGGTTGTATATTTTTGGCAAATGATATTGGCGAAAGTAGCCATGAAACTGCAGCCGTTGTCCATGAAAATCAAACCCATGCTGTTGAGGCAGCCTCTTCAGAAGCAGGTCATACAGAAATAAAAGCAGCAACGGAGCATCATGGCTCAGTTTCAGGAGGCCATCATGAATACCATTGGACTAAAAGACTTTGGGCCAATCTTTGGTTGAATTCTGTATTTTTTGCAGGTTTGGCTGTTGTAGGTATGTTTTTTGTTTCCTTGCAATATTTGGCAAAAGCAGGTTGGTCATCCGTGCTGAAAAGAGTTCCAGAGGCATTCCCAGCCTTTTTACCAATTGTTGGCGTGTTAATGTTAATCATATTTATATTTGGTGGGCACGATTTATTTCATTGGACTAACGATGCATTATATGATAAAGCAAGCCCAGAATACGATAAAATTATTGCTGGAAAACAAGGATTCTTAAATAAGCCTTTTTATATAATCCGTTTATTACTTTATTTCGGTGTATGGTATGGCCTATGGAGATGGTTAAGAGGCAAATCTTTACAAGAAGATGAAATTGGAGGCAATGACAACTTTTACACTATGGTGAAAATTGGTACAGCTTTCATCGTTTTCTTCGGAATAACCTCATCTACAGCTGCTTGGGACTGGACAATGGCAATAGATACTCACTGGTTTTCAACTATGTTTGGTTGGTATCATTTTGCCTCATGGCATGTAAGTTGCTATTGTGTAATCACTTTAGCCGTTTTGTTTTTGAAAGACAAAGGATATATGAAATATGTAAATGAAAGTCATTTACATGATTTAGGGAAATTTATTTTCGGCTTCTCTATTTTCTGGTCTTATGTGTGGTTTGCACAATTTTTATTAATTTATTATGCCAACTTACCTGAGGAAACTATTTATTTCAAAGAACGATGGGAAGGTCACGATGGAATATTCAAAACGCCATTAATATTATCAGTACTTCTAAATTTTGCTTTCCCATTACTTTGGTTTATGACTAGAGATGCCAAAAGATCTGCAACATTCATGAAAGTAGGAGCCTGTGGTTTATTGATGGGACATTATTTAGACTTTTATCAAATGATTATGCCAGGTACAGTAGGTAAACACGCTGGCTTTGGACTTTTAGAATTTGGAACAATCATAATATTTGCATCTGTGTTTATATATGTGGTATCAGTTCAATTGACAAAAGCATCTTTAGTGCCGAAGAATCATCCTTTCTTAGAGGAAGCTTTGCATCATGATATTTAAATAAAAAAAATCAAACTTTTTTAATTTTAATAAGTTATAACAATACAATAAAAATTAATTCAATGAATATATTAGCGGGTATTTTAGCTCTCGTATTTTTAGTTTTATCCATTCTTGTGATTACAAGAAGTGGAAAACTAGCCAAATCACTAAGTGTTTCTGAAGTTGAAGCTGATTATTCAGCTGTAACATCTAGCAATAAAGCTAATGCTATTGGTTTTGTATTGTTTTTTGTAATTGGATGTGTTTTAGGCGTTTGGTCATTTATCAATTCAATGCCTCAAATGTTTCAAAAGCCAAATTCTATTCATGGTATTGGTACAGACAATATGTTTTGGATTTCGATGTCAGTGGTTACATTTGCATTCTTTGCTACTCTATTTTTATTATATTGGTATTTCCATGAAAAATAAAATAAAAATCCAGTAGCAAAGTTTTACCCAGAAAATCATACATTAGAATTAATTTGGACAGTAGTTCCTGCAATTATAATGGCAGGTTTGGTTTTTTCAGGATGGAAATCTTGGTCTGCAATAATGTCAGAAGCGCCTAAAGACGCAATTGTAATTGAGGTAATTGGGCAACAATTTGGATGGAAGGTTAGATACGCTGGCGTAGATAATAATGTATTAGGGAATTATGATTATAAAAAAATAGATAACACAAACGATTTAGGTATTGATTTATCAGATGAAAATTCCTTTGATGATTTCATTCCTGCTGAAATGCATTTACCAAAAGGTGTTCCTGTTTTATTGAAAATTCGTGCCAAAGACGTATTACATAGTGTATTTATGCCAGATATGCGTGTAAAGATGGATGCTGTACCTGGAATGCCAACTAAGTTTTGGTTTACGGCCACAGCAACAACCGAAGAAAAACGTGCTGAAAAAGAAAATCAAGATTATAATTTCAAAATTAATTGCGCTGAAGTTTGTGGCAATGGTCATTATACAATGTCTATAATTTTTAAAGTAGATGAGCCTGAAGATTTCAAAAAATGGTATGCTGAACAGAAATCATTCTTAACCATGTTTCCAGAATACTTGGATAAAGTACCAGAAAAGTTAAGATCCAAAGCAGCCAAATATGCAAGTCCGGCACCTACTGAAGTTGAAACACCAGTAACTGTTGCATCAAATTAATTAAAAAAAAGAAGTTTAGAAATATAAATATAATTTTATAGATATGTTAGCTACCGAAACACAAACAAGCGATACCCATGCGCATCACGAAGAGCATGAACACCACGAATTAGGTTTTGTTCAAAAATACATTTTTTCAGAAGACCATAAAACAATTGCCAAACAATACTTGATTTCAGGTCTTATTTGGGCATTTTTTGGTGGTGCAATGTCTATACTTTTCAGACTTCAATTGGGTTTTCCTGATATGAGTATGGAGTTTTTAAGACCAGTATTAGGGCATTGGATTACTTCTGATGGTAAATTGGAAACTGAATTTTACCTAGCCTTAGTAACCATGCATGGAACAGTGATGGTATTTTTTGTATTAACCGCTGGTTTATCAGGAACTTTTTCGAATTTTCTGATTCCTTTACAGGTGGGTGCTCGAGACATGGCTTCAGGCTTTATTAATATGCTTTCTTATTGGTTCTTTTTTATATCAAGTTGTATCATGTTTGCCTCTCTGTTTGTAGAAACGGGTCCTGCTTCAGGAGGTTGGGTAATTTATCCGCCATTAAGTGCCTTACCTCAAGCCATGCCTGGCTCAGGATTAGGTATGACCTTGTGGATTTTCTCAATGGCAATATTTGTTGTGTCGGCATTAATGGGAGGTATAAACTATATCTGTACTGTAATTAACTTAAGAACGAGAGGTATGTCATTCACCAAATTACCGTTAACAATTTGGGCGTTTTTCTTAACTGCAGTTTTAGGGTTATTGTCATTCCCTGTTTTATTTTCAGGTGTATTATTGTTATTTTTTGATCGTACTTTCGGTACCTCTTTTTACTTATCTGAAATATATATTGGTGGCGAGGCTTTGCCAAATATTGGTGGAAGTGCAATTCTTTATCAACACTTATTTTGGTTTTTAGGGCACCCTGAGGTTTATATTGTATTATTACCAGCGCTTGGTATCACGTCTGAAATTATAGCGACCAATTCACGCAAGCCAATTTTTGGTTACCGTGCTATGATATTCTCAATGATTGGAATCTCATTTTTGGCCTTTATCGTTTGGGCACATCATATGTTTGTTACAGGTATGAATCCATTCTTAGGATCCGTATTTATGTTTTTAACTTTAATAATTGCTGTTCCATCTGCCGTTAAATCCTTTAACTATATTACAACGCTTTGGAAAGGAAATATAGTTTTTACACCTGCCATGCTTTTCTCAATTGGTCTGGTATCCTTATTTATTTCAGGCGGCTTAACAGGTCTTATTTTAGGTAATTCTGCTTTGGATATTCAGTTACACGATACTTATTTTGTAGTAGCCCACTTCCACCTTGTTATGGGAGCTGCTTCATTTTTTGGATTTGTAGCTGGAGTTTATCATTGGTTCCCTAAAATGTTTGGCAAGATGATGAACCCAACCTTAGGCTATATCCACTTCTGGATGACCTTTGCTGGTATTTATTTGGTGTTTTTCCCAATGCACTATATTGGAATAGCAGGTTTCCCTAGAAGGTATTACGCTTTTACCTCAGTGAATGGATTTGAAGATTTTACTGATATGAATAAATTTATAACTATTGCTGCAGGTATTACATTTGCATCACAAGCGTTATTTGCTTATAATTTTATTTCTTCAATATTTAAGGGTAAAACTGCCCCATTAAATCCTTGGAAATCAAACACATTAGAGTGGACAACGCCTATAAATCCAGAACATGGTAACTGGCCTGGCAATATTCCAGCAGTTTATCGTTGGCCATACGATTATAGTAAACCAGGTGCGCCAGATGATTTTATTCCTCAAAATGTACCGTACTCTGCAACACCTGAGTCGAACTTGCCTCATGAAAATGACGAAATCGCCAAAGAAAAGGAAATTGAAGGATTACTTCCTTATCAAAACGAGTCTTATATAGGTAGATAATATATCTTTATAGATAAGTCTGCAGATAAAAATAGTTTTAAGAGAAGGTTCAATAACTTTCTCTTAATTTTTTTAGAACGATATAAAAAAGCTATTTCGATAAATATAAAAAATATGAATTTCCAAAAATTTGGAATTCTTACCATTGTTTCCGTATATCTTTTAATATTCGTTGGTGGCGTGGTTAGAAGTACAGGATCAGGAATGGGGTGTCCTGATTGGCCCAAATGTTTTGGAATGTGGGTCCCACCAACAACTATAGACGAGTTACCTTTAAATTACCAAGATATTTACGGTGCCAAACTTAAAGGTGAGGTAATATTTAATCCCATAAAAACATGGATCGAGTATTTGAATCGTCTTTTAGGTGCATTAATTGGAGTTTTTGTGTTTGTTACCTTCTTATTTTCAACAAAATACTGGAATTCAAATAGAAAAATTACTCTTTGGTCGGGTTTGGCTGTATTATTGACTGGGTTTCAAGGTTGGGTTGGTTCAAAGGTTGTATCATCAGAATTGGCAACCTATATGATAAGTGCACATATGTTAATAGCAATTTTGATTGTTTTAATATTAATTTTTGTTTTATTCAAGTCTAGTTTTTTAAATGGATTAAAAGAAGTAAAGCCTAGAAAGGGGACAATAGGTCTTATCTGGGTGGTATTTTTTATTACAATGATTCAAGTATTTTTAGGAACACAAGTTCGAGAAAAAATAGATATTGTAGCAAAAGCAATAGGAGAATCCGGTAGAGGTGATTGGGTTGAAAATGTGGGAATAAATTTTTTAATTCACCGATCATTTTCAATAATAATTGTTTCATCTCATATTTATTTGTTTTTAAAACTCAGAAAGTTAGTAGACATTAAAACAGTTGTAAAATTGAATAATAGTTTGTTAATTATTATTGGATTGGAAATACTATCTGGAATTTCATTGAATTATTTAGGTTTTCCAGCATTGTTGCAACCCTTTCATTTAACATTAGCAATAATTGCTTTAGGAATTCAAAGTTTATTAATTTTCACCTTTACTCAAGGTAGTAGTTTAGAATTAAAAAATATATAGAGATGCAATCAACATCAGTTGCAAAAGATTCTTTCCAGCTTACTTTAAAATTAAAGGCTTATTTTGAGCTTTTGAAATTTCGCCTTTCTGCGCTTGTTGCTTTCTCTGGCACATTTGGTTATTATTTGGGATTGAATAATCATATTGATTGGGCTAAACTTTTGTTGTTTTCCTTCGCAGCATTTTGTTTAACTGGCTCCGCCAATATTGTAAATCAAATAAAAGAAATTGATTTTGATGCTTTAATGAAACGCACAAAAGGGCGACCATTGCCTACTAAGCGGCTAACCATCAATGAAGCTGCGGTTTTTTCTGGAATTTTATTTGTTATTTCAGTTGTCCTTTTATACTTTTTTTTCAACCAACGAGCTGCATTATTAGGTGTTTTATCATTTGTACTTTATGGTTTTGTGTATACTCCTTTGAAAAGAGTTGGCCCAATTGCTGTTTTTGTTGGGGCTTTTCCTGGCGCATTTCCTCCTATGATTGGCTGGGTGGCGGCCACAGGAATGTTTGGAATGGAGGCTGGCATTTTGTTTGCAATTCAATTTTTCTGGCAATTTCCACATTTTTGGGCCATTGCGTGGGTGGCTGATGAAGACTATACGGCAGCAGGTTTCAAGATGTTACCAAATGCTGGCAAGAAAGACTTACAAACTGCCGTAACAATGATGATATACACCATATTTTTAGTGCCATTAGGCTTTGTGCCTTATTTGTTGGGCATGACTGGTTTTAACTCAGCAATAGTAGCCGTTACATGTGCAATATTATTTTTATGCCAAACCTTTTATTTAATGAAAAATACATCAGATAAGGCTGCTTTAATGATTATGTTTGGCTAATTTTTATATTTACCTATTGTGCAAATTGCTTATTTATTAGATAAAATAAATTAAATATGAATACTCAAAATCCAAATTTACCGACCAATATTGGTCAAAACCTTTCGATGAATCCAAAGAAGTTTTTACTGTGGTTAGCTATCGTGAGTATAATTATGATGTTCGCTGCTTTTACATCAGCCTATTTAGTAAGGCGTGCAGAAGGAAATTGGTTGGAGTTTAATATACCAATTATTTTTACCTATAGTACAGCTATACTTCTAGTTAGTAGTTTTACGATGCATTTATCTTATTGGGCGGCAAAAAAAGACCATTTTTTGCTAATCAGTTCATCAATTTCTATTACTTTTGTACTAGGAATTGTTTTCCTGATCATGCAAGTAATAGGTTGGGTTGAATTAACCAAAAATAATGTATTTTTGGTAGGTAATCCTTCTGGTTCTTTTTTTTATGTTATAAGTGGCTTGCATGGTTTACATATAGTTTCGGCATTAATTGTGCTTATATTTGCTTTAGTAGCCACTTTTAAAACTAAAGTGCATGCCAAGCAATTAAATCAAATAGAAATGTGTGTTACTTATTGGCACTTTCTTGATTTGTTGTGGTTGTATTTATTTTTCTTTTTATTGTATAATAACTAAATTTTTAAAGCTTACGAAATGTCTGATTACGCTCCTTCGGCTAATGTTCCTGATAAATTTTCTTGGTGGGGAGGCTCTGAGCCTTTAAAAGCCAGCTATGGCAAACTGATGATGTGGTTTTTCCTATTGTCGGATACCTTCACCTTCTCAGCCTTGTTGGTTACCTATGGTATGTTGCGTTTCAGCATGCCATCATATACAGGCCTGCATAAAGATTTTACGTTTTCAACAGAATATTGGCCAATACCAGACAAGGTTTTTGAAGCAGTGCCATTTTTACATGGCATTTCATTACCTCTTGTTTTTGTTGGTATAATGACGTTTATTTTGATTTTTAGCTCTGTAACTATGGTATTGGCAGTTGAAGCTGGCCATAGAAAAGACAGAGCTGACGTAGAAAAATGGATGCTTTGGACTATTCTTGGCGGTTTTACTTTTTTGGGCTCACAGGCTTGGGAATGGACACATATGATACAAGCAGGTTCATCATTAAAGAGTAATCCATATGGTCCTTCTGCATTTGGTGGTCTATTTTTCTTTATTACTGGTTTTCATGGCACACACGTATTTTCGGGTGTAATTTTGAATATCTTGATATTTTTCAACACATCGATGGGTGTGTATGAGCGTCGTGGGCATTATGAAATGGTAGAAAAAGTAGGTCTATATTGGCACTTTGTAGACCTCGTTTGGGTATTCGTATTTACCTTCTTTTACATGGTTTAATTTTAAAAAAAATAAAATACTAAAATAGTTATGTCACATTCCCCTACTATTCATCAAGAAGGTCAAGAACAAGTTATTGCACCTGCTCAAACCAAAACTATTTGGCGCACTTTTGTAATACTTTTAATCGCAACTTGTGTCGAATTCGCTATTGCGTTTGGTTTGCCACAAGAAATGAAGTATTTAAGAATTTCAATATTCGTGGTATTGACAATTTTTAAAGCATTTTTTATTGTTGGAGAATTTATGCATTTAAAGCATGAAGTAAAAACCTTAATTTGGATGATATTAATACCAACAGGATTCATAGTATGGTTGTTAATTGCTTTGGTATACGAGGGGGGCTCTCACTAGAGTTTCAGTTTTTAAATACTGATTTATTGATTGGTTTTTAGCTTAAAGTGAATTTTTATTAAATATATGAAACGATTTAAAAAGGCCGGAATACTAATTTTAACATTAGTAGTACCGGCTTTAATTTTTTTATTTTTAAAGCTTTTTGGGCAAAATCATTTTGTATTGCCAAGGTATATTCCGGTGATAGATTCGGCTACCAATGAGCCAATAATGAAAAAAAGACTTGATCCAATTATGAATCAGGAAATTGTTGACACGGTGTTTCGTACCATTCCAGCTTTTTCATTTATTGATCAGGATAGTGCTGTTTTTTCTAGTGAAAACACCAAAGGCAAAATATACGTTGCCAACTTTATTTTTACTCGTTGTGGCTTGATTTGCCCTAAAGTAACCAACCAATTAGCCAGAGTTCAGGATGCATTTTTGGACAAAGATGATGTGATTTTTGTATCACATACTGTTGACCCTCTGTATGATAAGCCTCATGTATTAAAAAAATACGCTATAAAAAATGATGCTATTAAAAACAAATGGTTTTTTGTTACCGGCGATAAGGGTGAACTTTATAAAATGGCTTTGAAAGGATATTTTATTCCTGTCTCAGATGCGTCTGTTTATAATAAGGCCATTACTAATCCAGATGAGGCTTTTATTCACTCTGAAAAAATGATTTTGGTGGATAAAGAAGGTGTAATCCGTGGCTTTTATGATGGAGCCGACCCTAAAGAGATAGATAGATTAATGGTAGAAATTAAAATATTGAGAGACATTTACGCTAAAATATAATGGAACAAAGTAAAAAAACTGAAAAATTAATTCAAATTTTATCAATAGCTGTACCCATACTTGTTGCTTTGGTTTTAGGCATTAGAAATAAAATTGATTTAGGCGTTTGGACTAAACAATTGACCCACTATATTGGTTTTATTAATGCGTTGACTGCCTTATTATTGATTTTGGGTTATGTTTTTATTAAAAATAATAATAAAGTTTGGCATAAACGAATGATGCTGAGTGCTTTTAGTTTAGGAAGTATTTTTTTGATACTCTATATATTGTATCATATTTCCAATGAAAATACTTCATCAAACGGAATGGCAAAAATGGAAAGAGGTTTGTATCTTTTTCTGTTAATTTCACATATTTTTTGCTCCGTAGTTGTTGTTAGATACGTTCTGCTGGCAATATATTATGCTTTGAGTAATCAAATTGAAAAGCACAAGAAAATTGTCAAGATTACTTTCCCACTTTGGCTATATGTATCAATTACTGGCGTAGCAGTTTATTTGATGATAAGTTCCTATTATAAATATTGAAATGAAAAATTTAAAAAAAATAGTTTTAACAATATCTTTGTTTTTGATATCAAATATCGTCGCATTTTCACAATGTGCAATGTGTCGATCTGCTGTGGAAAGTACGATGAGTAACGGGCGCAACAACTCGGCAATAGGTTTAAATGGAGGCATATTGTATCTACTTGTGGCCCCTTATTTATTAGTGGTGGCTTGTGGCTATTTATGGTATAGAACTAGTTTGAAAAATACGAGAGCCAGAGTAGCATTGGAATCACAATTGAAACAAGTATTAGGGAAATAGAAGTAAAATTCTGGCTCTATATGGTTTAGTGTGTGTATTTGTATTATAGAAGGTGGGGAAGGCCTTATTGATTTGCGAATCGTCGCACCTAGGTTTTAGATAAGATTTACCGTTAAAAAAATTATACTGTTTGAGCCTGACGTAGTCGGCGAGTATACCGGGCGGGCGAACCCGTTTTTAGGAAAATTTTGTCTAAAAACGTTCGCTGCGACGATTCGCATAAATCAATACGGTCTTGATTTATGGCGGTCGGCGTTCCGATTCTTTTGTATAGACGGGCACGCCCAGTGAAAAGAACAAAGAAATTTAATGTCAGTAACAATTACGTTTAATAATTAATTTTGAATTCTATCAATTAAAAAAATAGAAATAATATTACCCACTTAAATTCATATAGAACCTGTATTTTTTTGTCTAAATTATACTTGACAATTATATTTTTTTAGTTAATGAATATTATTGCTCATTATAAATCACCTGAAGTACTGTTTGGCCAACCGCTTTAAGGTGTTCTTTGCTCACATTACCCAAATTATCGTCATGAGTATGCCAAAAAGAACCAAAATTTTGACCATCCGTTGAAATAATATCAATCATTGGTATTTTAGCAACCATATTCACAGGCACATGGTCATCAGTAAAGCTACTTCCATTTTCATTTTTAAAATATTTTGAATAGCCTAATTTGGCAGCTGTACTCCAAACATTTTCAACAACACTGCTAGCCATTTGCATTGAAAGGCCTTCCTTCAGATAAAATGTATTTTTACCCCCAACCATATCCAATAAAATACCATAATAGGCCGAATAATTTGGGATATGCTTATTGGCTGCCCAATATTGACTTCCTAAACACCACCATTTTGGGTCATTGTCTGAAAAAGTATCGGGTGCGCCATTGTCTTCATTATCAAAGAAAATAATATCAACTCCAATATCATTTTTAAGTGGATATGCATGGATAAGGCGAGCCAATTCTAAAGCCACAGCCACTCCAGAGCCTCCATCAATCGCCCCATCGATTGGTTTATTTTTATCAGTGTCATCTTGGTCGGCTATGGGCCGTGTGTCCCAATGGGCAGCTAATAATATTTTAGTTTTCGCAGTAGGGTTTAATGAGCCAATTATATTTTTAGAATTTCTTTTCACACCGTCATAAGCTGTTCCTACAAAATCTTGTGTATAAACAGTTGCGCCATATTGTTTCAACTTGGCTTGAAGCCATTCACCACAAGCTTTATGTTGTTTGGTTCCAGGTACTCTAGGGCCAAATGAAACCTGTTTTTCAATAAATTTAAAAGCTGAATCCTCCACAAAAATTGGTGCTTTTTGCATTACAGTTGTTTCTGTAACAGATTCATCATCAGTAGCATCCGATTTTTTACAAGATTTTAAAAAGGAGCCACCAAAGCTCCATAAGGCCAAAACAACTAATAATCCGATGGCAATAATTTGATTTCTTTTCATTTTCTATTTAGTAATTTCTTATTTTCTTCCAAAGTCCGCAGGATTTTCTCCCCAAAATTCTGTTTCCCACTTTAATATTTTATTAGCATAAGAATTTGTATTTAACCAAACCAATGCTCTATCAACGAGTTCGAATAACTCTTTATTTTTACTATTTCTTTCTAAATTAGTTTTTATTTTTTTATTTCGAACCCAAGCAATTGCCGTACGAGAATCAGAATAAATTGGTAAGTCAGAATTATGCTTTTGCAGCAAAGCAATGCCATGAACTATGGCCAAAAATTCTCCCAAATTTACGGTACCTTCTGGAAACGGCCCCATTCTAAAGATTGGCTTTTTACTAATAGTTTCAACTCCCTGATACTCCAATCTGCCCGGATTACCGGCACAGGCGGCATCAACTGATATGCTCTCTCTTATAGGTTGCCCAATATTTAAGTTAATATTGGGCTTTTCTAATACTTTTGCATTTCCATAAATATGTTTTTCTGCTTTCTCTGAATAGGCCTTAATCGCCTCAGATTCAATTTCATACGACTTATATTTGGCCCCTTCCACTCCTTTTATTTGCTCCTCTGCCTCTGCCCAATTATCATAAATACCTGGCCTTTTACCTTGCCAGACAACATAGTATTTTTGTTTTTTTGCCATTTATCTTTTTGTAAGGAGTGGTGAGTGATAAATGATGAGTGATTATCGATTTTTAATTAGTCATCGTTTATACCTTATTACTTTCATTAAACTCCTAAACTTGATTTAAAAATTTTAATTGAAATAGCCAAAAGTATAACTCCAAACACTTTTCTGAGTATGCCCTCCCCTGCTTTGCCTATTTTCCTTTCAATCCACTCACTTGTACGTATGATGAAAAATATAAAAATTAGGTTTAAAAATATTCCGACCAGTACATTGGCTTCCTCAAACTGTGATTTTAGTGACATAATGGTTGTCATTGTTCCCGCCCCAGCAATAATTGGGAAAGCCAATGGTACATAAGGTGTTGATGCGTCATCTTCAGTGATTTCGTGTTTGAAAATATTTCGTCCTAGGGTCATTTCGAGGCCGATTAAGAAAATGATTATAGCCCCTGCCACAGAAAAAGATTTGATATCAACACCAAAAAGATTTAATATTGACTTCCCGATATACAAAAAGCCAACCATTATTACACCTGAAACTAAAGTAATGGCAAAAGCATCGATTTTCCCAATTTTCTTTCTCAGATTAATTATCACTGGAATCGCTCCAATAATATCTATCACCGAAAAAAGTATAAGAGACACTGAGAATATTTCCTTAAAATTGAATATTTTTTCCATTTTTCTTGGGTTTGAGGTTTTGGTAAAATAATTAAAACTCTGATATACAAGCTCTTAATCTTTCTATTTCGGAAGGATTCATCGCAGGGAAATTAGCAATCCGAAAGGTGGAATCCTTCCAAATACCGTATCCATTTCCCAAAATTAAGCCTTCTTTTTCTGCTTTCGCTTTTAATTTATTTATTTCATCTTTATTGCCTTCCACCACTATAACTGTGTCTGATTGTACTTCTCTATTTTCACAAAAAAGTCTCCATTTATTATTATTTTCGAAAAATTGATACCAATCTTTTGCCTGCCTTTTTATCCGTTCGGAGGTAATTATAATATTAGGAATTTGTTTTAAAACACTGTTTAACAAATAAATACCCAATACATTTGGTGTATTAGTGGTTTGGAAAAGCTGCATATTCATATCAATTGTTATCAAGCTATTATAATGTTTTTCAACTTGAAATTGCTCAGCAACATGCATCACTTTTGGTGAACAAACCATTATACCAAGGCCGGCCGGCAAACCAAAACACTTTTGGACAGAAGCTAACCAAATATCAGCCAAATGCCAATCTAGCACTATACCTGCCATTGATGAAACCACATCCACTGCAATAAGGCAATTTTCCAAATCAAACTTAACCAGCTCACTCATAGGTATTTGCGTGCCATTTGAGGTTTCATTTTGAGTAATGCAAATTATATCGTCTAGCTTATTATCGTAATTTGGCAATAATTTATCAATTCCAAATTGAACTGAAATACAATCTTTAGTAGCCAACTTTTTAGAATACTCAAACCATTTTTTACCAAAACCTCCATTAATAAAATGAACATATCTATCTGCTGGAATCGACTGCCCAATTATCTCCCAACATTCGGTACCAGATGTTGTGAAATAGATTTTAAAATCAGCAGGAATATTCAGTTTTTCATGTAAAAGCCTAACTGTTTCTTCAACCAATGCCATACCTCGCTCACTGCGGTGGTTTTGCATAAGAATACCCGAGTCAAATGCAGCTTGCATAAAACCCGCAATTTCTGGATAAATCTGAGATGGACCTGGGTAAAAGGTAGTCATGTTCGATTTCGGATTATTGATTTTTGTCGGCAAATGTTTGTTTTGCTTCTCTTTGCCTATTTCCTCCTAAAACTCTTTGCCTTTTTTATAACAAAGTTTGAATGGCCAAGTCATAGCCACGGAGCCCAAATCCGATGATTGACCCTTTACAACGACTACTAATAAAGCTACGGTGCCGAAACTCCTCACGAGCGTATACATTAGATATATGTACCTCAATTACAGGAGTTTTCACTGCTGAAACTGCATCAGCCAATGCAATAGAAGTATGTGTAAAACCACCTGCATTCAATATAATTCCATCATACGAAAAGCCAACTTCATGTATTTTATCAATTAAATGACCTTCATGATTCGACTGAAAATATACCAAATTGGCTTGGCTGTTAAATTTATCAACCAAAACCTCAAAGTATTGCTCAAATGTCTGGTGACCATATATTTCTGGCTCACGTTTTCCCAAAAGATTTAAATTTGGGCCATTTAAAACTAATATTTGTTTCTTACTCATATCTATACATATTTAATTTTTCTCTTTGCCTCATTGCCTATTACCTATTTATTTTTAAGTTTGGGCGAACAACAGTTCGAATTTGAACTAGATAACATCCCAAACTTAAATATAATTAAAAAGCCAACCAAGCTTTTTAACAATTTTAAGAATTTGTTATATAGAAGGTATATTTACATAAAAATACGCTAAAAATATGCTTTGGCAAAGTGCTATCAAAAATTTTAAATCATATTTGAAAATCGAGCTTTCGTTAAGTGGAAACTCAATAGAAGCCTATGTGCATGATATTCAGTCGTTTGCAAATTATTTAGAATTGGTAATTGACCCAACTTTACCAAGTCAAATCGGGAAAAAACAGATATCAAATTTTTTGGAGTATGTAAACAATTTAGGTTTGGCGGCCACCTCTCAAGCTCGAATGTTATCGGGAATTAAAGCATTTTTCAATTTTCTTTTAATGGATGAGGTGATAAAATTTAATCCAGCTGACCTTTTCGAATCTCCAAAAATTGGCAGAAAACTACCTGATACTTTAGAATATTTGGAAATAGAAAAACTGTTTGAAGCCATTGACCTATCCACGGCTGAAGGCCAAAGGAATCGGGCAATTTTAGAGGTACTGTATAGTTGTGGCCTAAGGGTAAGCGAGTTAGTGAATCTTAAATATTCAGAACTATATTTTGACGAAGGGTTTATTCAGGTACATGGAAAAGGAAATAAAAGCCGTTTGGTACCAATAGGAACTGATGCACAAAAGTTTACCTTGCTATATTTACAACATATTCGGAGTCAAATTACGCCCCAAAAAGAAGCCAATGACATTGTGTTTTTAAATAGAAGAGGCGGCCAACTTTCTCGGGAAATGATTTTTATCATTATTAAAAATTTGGCCATAAAAATTGGACTAAATAAAACGATTAGCCCACATACTTTTAGGCACTCATTTGCTACACATTTGATTGAAGGTGGTGCCGACCTCCGTGCTGTGCAAGAGATGCTCGGTCATGAGTCTATCACCACAACCGAAATTTATACTCATTTGGATCGGGCTTA
>JANMZR010000187.1:0-20025 GCA_031383555.1 Cytophagaceae bacterium
GTAAATGTTGATGTATTTGAAAAACCGACTGTACTTCCAGCACATACATTGTTAGGGGCAAAAGTAAAATTTGCAACTGGCTTTTCTTTAACATTTATACTTAAACAGGCTGTAGAAACATTTGCAGCAAGATCGGTATAAGTAAGAGTGAGGGTATATATCCCAGGCAAAGTCCATACAATATTTGTAAAATTAGAGGTATTATTTGGGTTGAATACCACTGCTGCGGGTCCAGTAGCAGTCCACAAAAATGTACCAGGGCCTGCAATTGATGAGATATATTTATAGGGCTGGCCCTCACAAGCCGCTACTTCTTTGCAGGCTTTTTGGTCACCTGGTGATCCATTTGAATCCCGTTTTTTATAACAATCGGGTTCAGTATATAATATTTCAACCTGATCACAAGCTTGAGCGCTCACAGAAAACACACAAAATGTTTGAATGAAAAGGAGTAAAGTTAAGCCAAAAAATAAATGCAGTAGGGTAGAAGGTGTTTTCATAATTTTATGGTTTTTAGAAGAATTAAATACGAAAGCAGTATTTTCTAAAATTAACTTACTAAAGTAAATAAAAATAAACCGTATAGCAAAATATAATACTCTATAGTTATTATGCGGTTCATGGGTAAAATTTTGCAAGAATTGCATAAAAAAATCGACTTGGAAACAAATCCAAGTCGATTTTCAATAAAAATTTATGCTTTATACTACTTCAGACTAGCAATCCAAGTGGCCATTTTCAAGGCCTCATCTTTAGGAACTGAAGGCAAAGCTGCCATTGGAATATAGCCAGGCCAGTTGGATGGCTTTGGGTTATAAATTAATTTTACAATTTGCTCTGGCTTATATTTTTTCTTTTTCATTACCTCTTTATAACCTGGTCCAACCAATTTGCCATCTACTTTATGGCATGCCAAACAAGTATTTTTTTGCAAAAGGGCTTTAATATCATCAGGAATTGGAGTTTGAGCATTCATTTTAAAAACAACTGCAAAAACAAAACTAAGTACATAAATTGCTTTTTTCATTTTTTAAATTTTTTTGCCCCCCCCCATCTAAGGCGCTATTTTTAAAGATAAATTATATGTTGGGATACATATTGATTTTTTTCATTACAAATTTAACTCAACTATTTATAAAAATTGCATTGGTTTATAAGTTTTAACAAAGGATTAACTAAAGAATTAAAAATCAATTAAAATTTGATGAGTAATTATCAATGAAATTGAGTATTAGCCCAAGGATTTATATCTAATTCTTTTTGGTCCAGTGTCACCTAATCGTTTTTTGCGGTTTTCCTCATATTCGCTGAAGTTACCCTCAAACCAATACACCTGAGAGTCACCTTCAAAAGCCAATATATGAGTAGCGATTCTATCTAAAAACCAACGGTCGTGACTGATGACAACTGCACAGCCACCAAAATTTTCCAAAGCTTCTTCCAAAGCTCGTAATGTGTTCACATCCAAGTCGTTGGTAGGCTCATCAAGTAGTATTAAATTGGCGCCTTCTTTCAACATCATGGCTAAATGTACTCGGTTGCGCTCACCTCCAGAAAGTTGACCTACTTTCTTTTCCTGGTCGGCACCATTGAAATTGAACTTACTCACATAGGCCCTAGCATTTACCTGTTTACCACCAATCATTATGAGGTCTGTACCACCTGAAAGCGTTTCATAAACCGATTTTTCAGGTTTCAGACCATCATGCTCTTGATCCAAATAGGAAAGCACCACTGTATCACCTACTTCAAAACTTCCTGCGTCAGGTTGAGCCTTACCTGTAATTAATTTGAAAAGGGTCGATTTTCCAGCGCCATTGGGTCCAATTACGCCAACAATTCCTGCTGGAGGCAATGAGAAGCTCAGGTTTTCAAATAATAGTTTATTGCCAAACGCTTTTGATACCTTGTTTACTTCAATTACCTTATTGCCTAACCTAGGTCCTGCAGGAATATACAATTCTAATTTATCTTCTTTTTCCCGACCTTCCTCACTCATTAACTTATCATAAGCACCTAACCTTGCTTTGGACTTTGCTTGGCGGGCTTTTGGAGCCATTTTTACCCACTCTAGCTCACGCATCAAAGTTTTTTGGCGCTTACTTTCAGTTTTTTCTTCTTTGGCCAATCTTTGCTGCTTTTGCTCTAACCAGCTCGAATAATTACCTTTCCATGGTATACCTTCGCCACGATCGAGCTCCAATATCCAGCCTGCCACATTGTCTAAAAAGTATCTATCATGCGTTACAGCAATTACAGTTCCTTTATATTGCTTCAAATGTTCCTCTAACCAAAGCACCGACTCGGCATCTAAATGGTTGGTGGGCTCATCAAGCAAAAGTACATCTGGGGCTTGTAATAGAAGTCGACAAAGGGCCACTCTTCTTTTTTCACCACCAGAAAGAGTGGCTATTTTTGTATCAGAAGGTGGGCATCGCAGTGCATCCATAGCCCGTTCTAGGCGACTATCAAGTTCCCAAGCATTCATATGATCGAGTTTTTCTTGGACTACCCCTTGTCGTTCAAGTAGTTTGTCAAAGTCGGCATCAGGCTCGCCAAAGGCTTCATTTATCTCATCAAACTCTTTTAACAAATTCATTATTTCAGAAACACCTTCTTGTACAATTTCCAAAACTGTTTTATTGGCATCGAAGGTAGGCTCTTGATCTAAAAGACCAACTGTATAACCAGGCGAGAAAACAACATCGCCAGTATAACTTTTATCAATACCTGCAATTACACGTAGTAACGACGATTTACCCGAACCGTTTAAACCTAAAACACCAATTTTGGCTCCATAAAAAAAGGATAAGTATATGTTTTTAAGTATCGTTTTTTGTGGCGGAACGGTTTTACTCACCCTTTCCATTGAAAATATAATGGTTTCTTGACTCATTGATTTTTTATTTTAACAAATATTGAAAACTAAATATATACAAAATTAGGTAGGTATTGGCAATAATAGCTAGTTTGAACGCTAATTTCAAAACAATTAATCTAATTATTGGCTAATTGATTGAAAATCCAGAGCCTGTTAATAATTCTGAGTTTAAATGGATTAAATTTATTTTTTTTTTAAAAATCTGTAATCTATCTTTGATTTACATTTCAATGATATTATTGTTAAAATGTATTTTACCACATTAAAAAAAACCGTTAGAATTGAAATTATAAAATGAAAAATGCATTGGTTGAAAATGAGTTCGGATACACTCAAGATGGAAAAGTATTTATTAAACCCTATTCAAATTATTCTGAAAGACAAATTGGTATTGTTAAAAATACGGACCAAGAGGCTCTAGACTATTTTGTGAAGAGGTTTGAATTGGCAGAGTCAAAAGTTTTAAAACTTGAAACTCAAATTACTGAAGCACAAAATAAGGGTTCGTTTCTTACCAAATTAATTCAGCTGCGGATTGCTTTAATTGAATTTGATGGATTGGGCAATTTCATGCCTCTTTTTGAAAAATTAGACCAATTACAAACACAATTAGAAGGTCTTATTTCTGTAAATCAAGTAAAAAATCTTGAAATTAAATTGGCGCTTGTCAATGATGCGAAAGTTATTGATAACGTTGTTGACTGGAAACAAGCTACTTATGATATTCAAGAACTAAAAACTAAATGGCTTAAAACGGGACCTGTCGATAAGGAAAAGGAGGAGGCTGTAGAAACTGAGTTTAATGAAGTTTGTGATAAGTTTTTCCAACTGCGTCGTGAATATTTCATTATAAAAAATCAAGAAATAGATGCTTCAATTGAGAGATCTGAAGACTTGATAAATATGGTGTTTCGTTTGCGATATGATCAAGATATAGATTTAGCGTTTCAAAAAATCAAAGAACTTCAGGCTGAATTTAGAGCTATTGGCGAAATACCACCAAAAAAGAAAAAAGCACTTTGGAGAAATTTCAAAAAAGCAAATGACCTTTTCTTTGAATTATATAACCGAGCTAAGGGTATTGTGCCTCGTGTTAGGCTTGACCCTTACCAGCAGGCATTGATTGACCTTTGTGCAAAAGCAGAAAGTTTGGTTAATGTGCCTCCTGGCCAATATGTAACTGCTTCAGACAGTGCCAAAAACTATTTGATAGAGTGGAAAACTAATGCCCCTAAGGTAAAATATATAGATAAAGCGCTTGCAGAAAACTTTAGAGCGGCCTGTGACAAAATATTCGAAATGAATTATTTGGTGCGAGTAATTGGTTACCGTCACCCTGAATTTAACACAAAACCAAGGATTGAGCAGTTGAAAATAATGATTAACCAAATGGATTATTTGGTGAGAAAAGAGAAAAACGAATTAGAGATTTCAATTCACAACCAAGATAGTTTCCGCTCGACAGAAGAGAACGATAGACAAAATATGTTAAAAATAAATACCCAAAAACGTAAAATTGCCATGAAAGATATTCTTTTAGAAAGTTTCAAAAAAGAATTAGAAGGTATTTTGGGGCAATAATATTTTATTTTGTTTTTGTGATAAATTATTCGTCGGCAGGGTTTTTAATTCTGCCGATTTTTTTTTGACTGAAATATTGTATTTTTGGATAAAATAAGAATTGAAAAGCTTTTCGATATATATTTGTCTTCTGTCTTTTTTCTGTGTTCTAATTTCTTTTTATTAATCTAAAATTTAATTTCCAACCTCTAATTCAAAAAAAATGAATAGTAAACTTATTTTATGGTCAATAACCGTCGGTTTAGGCGGTTTTTTATTTGGAATGGATACTGCCGTAATTTCAGGCGCTGAACAAACCATACAAAAGCTTTGGAACCTTTCTAATTTACAACATGGCCTAGCAATAGCAATGGCTTTATATGGTACTGTATTTGGAGCAGCATTTGGCGGTATTCCAGCTGATAAATATGGGAGAAAAAAAACACTGCTATGGATTGGGATATTATTTTTCTTTTCGGCTTTAGGTACTGCAGTAGTAAATGATGTTTATTTATTTATGTTTTTCCGATTTATTGGCGGACTCAGTATTGGAGCAAGCTCCGTAGTAGCCCCTGTTTATATTTCTGAAATAGCACCTGCCAAATACCGTGGCCGCATGGTAATATCCTTTCAGGTAAATATAGTATTGGGAATATTGTTTGCTTACGTTTCAAACTTTTTGTTACAAGGAGGTGAAAACGACTGGCGAATGATGCTAGGCGTAGTGGCAATACCAGCCATAATTTTTTCAATTATGATGCTATTTACTCCAGAAACACCTAGATGGTTATTATTAAATAAAAATGATGAAGCAGAGGCAAGAAAAGTATTGGCAATTACTGAAGAAAATATTGAAGGGGCTGTAAAGGAAATTAAAGACTCTGCTTCAAAGTCAGAAATTAAGGAGACTTTTTTTGATAAAAAGTATAGTTTGCCTATTTTATTGGCTTTTCTTTTTGCCTTTTTCAACCAAGCTTCAGGTATAAATGCAGTAATTTATTTTGCCCCAAGAATATTTGAAATGACTGGCCTTGGAAAAGAAGCCGCATTAATTTCAACCGCTGGAATTGGTGTTTTCAACTTGATATTCACAGTGTTAGGTTGGTTTTTAATTGATCGATTCGGCAGAAAAGTATTAATGTACATAGGCTCAATAGGTTATATAGTTTCATTAGCTTTAATAGCTATGGCTTTTTTTGATAAGTCTTATGCCAATGTTCCGTTTTTTGTATTTGCATTTATTGGCGCACATGCAATCGGTCAAGGGTCAGTAATTTGGGTATTTATTTCTGAAATTTTCCCGAATTCTGTTCGTGCTTCTGGTATGGCTTGGGGCAGCTTGACTCACTGGGTTTTTGCAGCCATTATTGCAAATATATTTCCAGTGATGGCCGATAAATTTGGAGGAGGGCCCATATTTGCTTTTTTCAGTGGAATGATGGTACTTCAATTGCTTTATGTTTGGTTAATGATGCCCGAAACTAAGGGAGTAAGTTTGGAAGATTTGCAAAAAAGGTTGGTGAAAGGGTCATGATTTTTTAAATATTTCTGTTAAACCATTTTCAGAAATATCAAATAATCTAATTTCAAAAATTGCTAAGGAATTTGGCCTAATTGAAATTTAAAATCAACTATAATAAATCATATTTAGACCTTCTGTAATCTTTTATTATTATTCTTATATTTTTTTTTACACATTTGGAAAAAATTTAAACCCAGATTACGAATTAGGTATTGTGATGAAGGAAATTCAGGCAAAAAGAAAGCAACACACGGATAAAATTTACCGGAACAATAGCCATAGCTATTTTGAGGATACATTTTTGAGTATGGAAGCTTTATTGAAGACTGAATTTTATGTAATAAATACTTAATGCGTAATCTGGGTTAAAGAAATATGAAATCATTTGTAAATACAGAATATGGTTCTGTAGAAGTACTGGAATTAAAAGAAATTGCTAAACCAACACCAAATGACAATGATGTTTTGGTAAAAATTAAAACCACTACTGTCAATCGCACGGATACTGGTATTAGACGTGCCGAATATTTTATTGCTCGTTTTTTCACTGGTTTCTTAAAGCCAAAAATGCATGTATTGGGAAGTGAATTTTCGGGCGAGGTTGAAGTTGTTGGCAAATCTGTTAAAAATTTTAAAGTAGGTGATGCTGTTTTTGGTATTAGTGCTGAAAAATTTGGTGCACATGCGGAGTACTTATCTATTTCTGAGGATGATACAATTGCTCTTAAACCTGCCAATCTTAGTTTCGATGAGGCTACGTGCATTTTAGAAGGTCCATATTTAGCGCTTAATTATTTAGAAAAAGTAAAAATAAAGAAAGGAGATAAAATTCTCATTAATGGTGCTTCAGGTTCCATAGGAAGCTCTGGAGTACAGTTGGCTAAATATTTTGGTGCTGAGGTGACTGCTGTAACCAACACTAAAAATATTCAATTAGCATATGATCTTGGAGCTACTCAAGTGATAGATTATGCCAAAAATGATTTCACTAAAATTGAGGATAAATTTGACTTTGTTTTTGATGCTGTAGGCAAAAGTTCACTTTTCAAATGCAAAAATATTATGAAAGAAAAGGCCGTATATTTCTCAACTGAATTAGGCTTTATGTACCAAAATGTATTTTTGCCGATGTTTTCAAAGAAAATCATTTTCCCAATTCCAAAAGTAGATAGAGAGCAAATTCTATTGTTTAAAGAAATGGCTGAAAATGGTGATTTAAAGGCTGTTATTGATAGAAAATACCCTTTTGAACAATTAAAAGAAGCCCATAGATATGTAGAACTTGGACAAAAAACTGGCTCGGTTGTGATAAACTTGTAATTTTTTTTACAATCTTTACTATATTATCTTTTTTAGTAAGTATTTATATATTTCCCTAAGCTATTTTTTTATCAACGCTGGCATCAACTCTGGCCTATATTCAAAATGCATAGTATCATAATGGTACCATTTTCCTCCCCAAATAAAACCATATTTCTCGAAAATAGCCACTAAGCCCAATGGGATTTTATTATTGTAGCCTAACTTTTGATTTTCATTTTGGCATTTACAATCCCATTGCCAATAATTTGTTTTTTCCAGATTGATATCCATCGTCATGCCAAAGCTATGCATACTCAATCGGTTGGTACCAGCAATATTGCGCCACTCGAAGGTACCAGCAATATTTTTTAAATATTGCTGGTATTCAGGATGTTGGTCTAGGCCTTTTGATAATTTTATCAATATTTTATCAATATTATTCACAGTGGTCACTTTTATTTTTTGATTAACCAATTTTGGGCACCAATTAATTTCAGTCAGTTTTGTTTCAACTTCAGCTTTGGTATTTCCATAAATCTTTTTAAAAAAATCAATATTTCTAATCCGGCCCGGGTCCTCATTTTTTGGTATTTTATTAGAATTTTTTCCTCTTTTATAATTATATTTAAACTGGTCTTCAATATCAGGATTATCTAATATTTCTTGAAAAGTTTTTGCTTTTCCATCATCATAAATTTGCTTGGTTCCATCACTAAAAATAATTTGATTATTTTCAAAACCAATAATTTGGCTTGGATAGGCCTTCAATAGTGATTTCACCTTAACAGGTATTTTTTGGGAAAACCCCAAATTGTAAATAAATAAAAATGCTATAATTGTTTTCATAAGCTGAAAAGATTTCAATTCATTTTGATTTAAAAAAGGCCTTTCAGGAATAATAATTTCTTTGAGATATTACTTTACTGTTAAAGTATTTGATTTGGCTACAAATTATTTTCAAAATTAACTTGTTTATTTAAAATGTATATCGTAATATTGCAATATAAAAATATAGTTATGGGCGCAACTAAAACAGAATTATTTACTGAGGAGCAAAATCAAATAGCTAATTTGGCCAAAGCGATTGGGCATCCGGCGAGGGTAGCCATTATTGAATATTTGCTAAAAGTAAACGGATGTATTTGTAACGATATTATTGATGAAATCGGATTGGCGCAACCCACTGTTTCTCAGCACTTAAGAGAGTTGAAGTCGTCAGGAATAATAAAAGGTAGTATTGAGGGCAACGCAATTTGTTATTGCATTAATCCAGAAAAAATAGGTGTGTTTTTAGAATTTATTGGTAAAATTAATACTGAATTATCAGCCAAAAGCTGTTGTTAACAATTTAAATTTTTAAAAAAATGAAATTATCAGAAATAAAAAAATTACTCACGACTTTAAATTCGGTAGATTTTCAGCTTGAGAACGGCTTTAGAGTACCCGAACATTTTCATGTAACTGAGGTTGGGATTGTTACCAAACATTTCATTGATTGTGGAGGAACTGTTCGCAATGAAAAGGCAGCCAATTTTCAATTATGGAATGCCAATGATTACGATCATAAATTAAAACCTTCTAAATTACTAAGCATTATTGGCCTATCTGAAAAAATATTGGGTATGGAAGATTTGGAAATTGAAGTTGAATACCAAACAGATACCATTGGAAAATATAATTTGAGTTTTGATGGCAAAACATTTATTTTAGGTTCAAAGCAAACCGCTTGTTTGGCAATGGAATCATGTGGTGTTTCAAATCAAAAACTTGAAATTGTTGGTAGTGAAATAATAGCAGCTTGTAAACCTGGCGGAGGTTGTTGTTAAAGTCCCCTGAATCCCAAAGGGAGAACAAAAAAAAATATTAACATCAGAATCATGAAAAATATTTTAGTTTTATGCACAGGCAATAGCTGCCGAAGCCAAATTGCTCATGGTTATTTGGAGCATTTCAGTGATGGGCAATTTGTAAAAATATATAGCGCTGGTGTAGAAACGCATGGCGTAAATCCAAAAGCGATAGCCACTATGGCAGCTGATGGAATTGATATTTCAAAACACACTTCTAATAATGTTGATGAGTATTTTGATATCTCATTTGATTATGTGATTACTGTTTGTGACAATGCACTAGAGCGTTGTCCGTATTTCCCAACTAATGCAGTAAAGCTGCATTACAATTTCCCTGATCCTGCTAAATATGTTGGTAATGAGGCAGATACATTAGTTGAGTTTGCAAGGGTTAGGAATTTAATAAAAGTATATTGTTCGGAATTTGTTGAACAATATTTGAAGGATTAAGCTTTTTTGACAGCCACCTCGTCTAAAATCGACTGAGTCAGATTTTTTACCTCCCCGCCAAAGGACAGTAATTAAACAAAAGTTATAAGCCTTTGCTAGTAAGCTATTTAATAGCAGCCCTCCGTTTTTTCACTTCTCTCCAAGTAGTCAAGATTATATTTTTTGATTTCAAATATTCTTTGAATTTCGGATCCATCATGGCCAACATATCACCTTTTCGGGTTGTGCCAGACTCTGATATTTTTGAGAAAACGTCGGTGGTCCAAGTACAATGCATAATTACCATGGTAAGGCCGGGTTTCAGTTTTTCTATAGTTTCAATATAATTTTTAGTTTTAAAAGCAGTTAAATCTTTATTGGAAATTTCCTCTTTTTTAGGGTCCCAGCCATAAGAAATATTATGCAAATCGTCCAAAACGGGCAGGCCAGCATCCCAAAGTTGCTTGCCAAGGGCGTTGGTCATTTCGAGGGTAAGTCTTGACGATTTTTCGGTTTGCATAATCATAGTATTATGGCCTCCAGGGAACATTACAGGTATATTATTGTCAATTCCAAGTTTTATATATTTTTGCAAGTACTCTTTTGTGGCAAATAATGTGCCCATATGCGAGTCAATATGTGTTGGCGCCCAGCCCATTGCTTTCGCACGGTCAAGCTGGGCTTGTATTTCAACACCAATTTCATCCGCTGAGGCATGTTGAGCTGTTGCTAAAACGGAGGGCCACATGGCACCCTCTTTATCTACTAAACCTGGTGTAGTGGTTTTTCCTGCTAGCGGGCCCCAGCGGTAATCTTTCCACTCGGAAGTTAGAGTAAGGTGTAGGCCAGCATCTGTTTCGGGATGATCTTTCAAATAGTGAAAATACCCAGGAATCCAGCCGCAGGGCATCATCATACTACATGATGTAGCTACTCCTTCATCCATCGATTTGATGGCGCCAAGGTTGGAGTCGAAACTCATACCCACATCATCAACATGCAAAATAAGCACTTTGGCCTCTTTTGGGAAGCCTAGTTTTTCGGCATAGGTTTGAGTTTGGCCAAATATATTTTGGCTTAAAATACTAAAAAATAGTAAGCCCGAAATTTTAATTATTGAAAGTATTTTTTGCATAATAGTCAAATATTTTTAGTAAATCATTTTCGTTTTTTGGGTTCAAATTATTAATTAAAATAAATTTTTCGATATCTTTTTCACTTTTGCTAAATAGTCTAAAAATTTTTGAATTTTGTTTTATTTCTTTAAAAGTTTTATTTTTAAAATAAAAAAAAGTATTACTTTTTAAAAATGCGGAGTTTATAATAAAAGAGGTAAACGCCAATAAATATAACTAAATATTATTTTATTTGAAATTGGGTTACACAAAAATTTAATATTCAAACTCCTTTCCTGTTTTCCCCATGTTGAAATGGTAGGTGGAACGTGATAGATTGATTATTAGTTTTTTCAGACCAAACCCTATTTTTCAAATTCATCTAAAATATTTGAAAAATTGACTACAAGGCTTATCATATCATTTTCCTTTTTAAAATTCAGCTTATTTTCTTTTCCAAATTTTTCCATAGCACCACGGTATTCGCCAAATTGTTTGTAAATATTATTGTTTGTTTTTAGTTCAATTACTGTATTATTCCAACCCAAATATAGTTTTGAACCTTTGTCGTAACTACCTTCATAAGTGCTACCTCCAGACTCATAACCCGTTAGTTCACCTGTGTTTTTCCCATGATATACGCAGTTATATTGACGAAAAAGATCCAATTTTGGTCCACCAAATATTAACTCAAAATAGCCAGAAACAGCCTTATTATATTTTTCATTCAATTTGCTAAAAGTATTCTCACCTAAAGTAAAACCAATTGGCTTTGCCTCAGAAGCTTCAGTACTGCTTCCTAAGGAATAATAAATTACACCATTGGTCAAATTATAGGCTAAAGTTCCGTTTATAGTTGAACCATCTTCAAAATATAGTGTACCAGCATACCACCCATTTCTAAAAAAAGGTGTGCCTTTATATGTTTTTTCTGAAACTTGACGGCTATTTGTAGATACGTCAACATATGAATATTTTGAAACCAACACCGTATCGCCGTTTGATGCTACTTCAATTTTCGATTCCGAAGCTGGAGTATTCACTTTTTGAACATTATAATTAAGCGGAGGTGTTTTTTGTTGAGAAAAACATATTTTTCCAAAACTTAAAATCAAGCAAATTGAAATTAATTGTTTTTTCATAAATGTAAATTTTAAAATATACCTTTAAAGTAAGGAATATTATTTAAAAAGTAAAGAATTGGTTTTAATAAAGTATTTTTAGGAATGAATTGGTATTTTACCGTAATTATTTTATTATAAATTTGTTAAATTAAAACCTATAAATATGGAAGCAGAAACCTTAGAAAAACTAAAATACCCAATCGGGAAATTCATCTGGAAACACTATGATGAAAATGAAAGAAAGGATTTTATTGAAACAATCGCAAGCTTTTCAAACAATATTAAAAGTTTGGTCGAAAACCTCAATGATGAGCAATTGGAAAAAACCTATCGGCCGGGTGGATGGACTTTAAGACAGGTGGTTCATCATTGTGCCGACAGTCATATGAATGCTTTTATCAGATTTAAGTTGGCACTTACCGAAAATAAGCCTACTATAAAGGCTTATGAGGAGCAATTATGGGCTGAACAAGCCGATTATAAGCTTCCAGTTCAGGTTAGTTTGAGTTTAATCGAAGGCCTGCATGCTCGCTGGGTGAGCCTATTAAAATCAATGAAAACTGCTGACTTTGAGGCTAAATATATTCACCCGCAAAGTGGTAAAGAGTTGGATTTGAATTATATGTTGGCACTATATAATTGGCATTGTAGGCATCATTTGGGGCATATTGAGAGCACTTTATGAGAAAAGTAAATAACACCAAAAAGTAAAATTAATGGAAAATTTACCTATTCAAAACATAAAATATTTTTGATAAAGTTATTTGTAACTATATATAACTCTTAAATTAGCACAATACAATTCTTATTCACATTTTAAAACAAAATATCATATGAGCGTATTGAAAGTAATCGAAGTATTAGCATCGTCAACAAAAGGCTGGGAAGATGCTGCCTCGCAGGCAGTTGCTGAGGCATCAAAGTCACTTAGAGGCATCAAATCAGTAAATATTTCAAATCAAAGTGCTGTAGTTGAAAATGGTAAAATAACTGAATATAGAGTTAACTGTAAAATGTCTTTTGAAATTGAGCATTAATTTTTAATAGCTGATAAGTCAAAAATTATATAATTTGACCTAGTTGTAAATTCTTTTGAAAAGAATTGGTACAGCCAATTTTTTTTCTAATTATTTTTTAATCAATTTTATGGTAGAGTATTATTAATCAAGGGATTCAGCAAAATTAAAAAATCGTAATTCTAAAATTATAAATAATTATGGGAGGCAATTTCAAATTTAGATTAATAATAATGGCAGTAATGGGAGCTGTTGCTTTGTTCTCCTATTATTCAAAAATGGAAGTAAATCCCATCACTGGTAAGCGACAAGCAGTAAGTCTTACGCCTGAGCAAGAGGTAGCAATGGGTTTGCAGTCGGCGCCACAAATGGCAGCCGAATTTGGAGGTGAATATGCCGACCCTAAAGCACAAGGTACAGTTAAAGGTATTGGTAATAAGCTAGTTAACAGTACCCAAGCTAAAAATTCCCCTTATCAATTTGACTTCCATTTATTGGCTGACCCAGAAACAATAAATGCTTTTGCTTTACCCGGTGGCCAAATATTTATAACTGTTGGTTTGCTAAAAAGACTCGACTCTCAAGACCAACTAGCAGGTGTGCTTGCCCATGAAATTGGCCATGTAATTGGTCGGCATTCGGCACAACAAATGGCAAAGTCAGACCTCACAAACGGCTTACTTGGTGCAGTTGTTTCTGCCACAGCCGACCCTAATGGCAATAGTAGTGCAGGGGCAATTGCTAGCTATGTTGGGAATATGGTTAATATGAAATATGGCCGTGATGACGAACTGGAATCGGATAAGTATGGCGTGAAATATATGCATGAAACGGGTTACGACCCTTCTGCAATGGTTCAAGTAATGGAAATACTAAAACTAGCTGCTGGTGGGGCCGACCGACCATCGGAGTTTCAAAGCACCCATCCAGATCCAGATCATAGGATTGTTGAAATAAAAAAATTGATTCAGCAATTTAAGACCACTGGCAATTGGGGATATTGAAAAATTACGTTTGTGATTTTAGAGTGGCGGGTTGAATAACTCAATAATTTTTTTTGATTAAATTTGTAGAATGAAATTAAAAATACAGAATAATTATTTACATCAAATCTTAAACTATGCTTTTTTCAATAAGAAACTTCTAGTTTTTTATTATTTTAGCATAAGCTTTTCTGCTTTTTCTCAAAATTCAGATACTTTAAAATCTGATTTAAATCCAGTAATTATCACCGCCAATCGGCAAGCCACGTTGCGGTCGGAGTTGCCCATTTCAGTTTTTCAAATTAACGCCAAACAAATTGCCGACACAAGGGCAAACTTGCTTACTGAGCTCCTCAATAAGGTGCCTGGTGTAGTGATGGCCAGCTTTAATCATGAGCAACATACCATTGCTATTCGACAACCAATTGGGCTCAACCCCTATTTTTTGTTTATGGAAGATGGCATACCGATTAGACCGATGGGAATATTTCAAAATAATGGTTTGATTGAAATAAACCAAGCTGCTATAGAGAATATTGAAGTAATAAAAGGCCCAGCCTCGTCTATGTATGGGCCAGAGGCTGCTGGAGGGGCCATTAATTTCAATTCAATAATGCCTTCAGAAAAACTAAAATATTCGCTTGGTTATCAACAAGATGCATTTGGATATTTTCAAAATAGAGCAACAATTTCAGGAAAAATCACAGAAAAATTAGGGGTTTCTTTTGCAGGTTTATATTCAAAGCAAACCAACGGATGGCAACCTGCTAGCGATTATGATAAAATTGGCCTCAATGCCCGTATTGATTACAAAATAAATGAAACAGCAAAATTGATTTTTGCAATTAGTTCGAATATTTATAAAGCTCAGGCTGGCGGCAGTGTTGATTCGGTCACTTTTTATTCTCGAAAATTTACTAGCCAGGCCGATTTTGCTTATCGTAATATTGATGCAACAAGAGCTAGAATTACAATTGAAAAAACCTGGAAAAATAATAATTTCAGTCAATTTCATTTAATCAGTAGGGTAAATAAAATTGGTCAATTTCCAGCCTATTCCATTCGTAGAATTACTGGTAACCCAGCTAATGCCAATGGAGAAATAAATGAAAATAGTTTTAAAAGTATTGGCTTTATATTTCAAAATACAAAGCAATTTATTTCTAAAAAACTCAAACTAATTAACGGTATATCAGCAGATTATGCACCTAACGACTACTGGGCCTATTTTGTTAGGTTGAACAGGGACACTAAAACGGGTGTATATTCAGTAAACAAAGAAAGGCCCGATTCGATGCTAGTGGATTATACCGCCAAAATATTGAATTTGGCTACTTATGCTCAATTGGATTGGGAAATAAATCCGAAATTAAAAATGATTTTGGGCGGCAGATTCGATATTATGAATTATGATTTCGACAATTTCCTAAAACCATCGGCCTTTTCTGGTGCGCCTGATGAAAAAAATAGTTTCAGTCGATTCACGCCAAAACTTGGGTTTACTTATCAATTTACAAATAAAATTGGTGGCTATTTGAATGTAAGTCAAGGCTTTAGTCCACCGAATATAAGTCAATTGTATAGAGGCGTGAAAGTGCCCGAACTCAAAGCTGCTACTTTCAATAATTATGAAATAGGTGGTTGGGCAAGTTTTTTCGCAAATAAATTAGCCATTGAAGCTTCACTTTATTATATGCCAAGCAAAAATGAGGTGGTTCGTTTTGTGAACACTGATAATTCTGTAGAAAACAAATCGGCGGGATCAGCCATACATAAAGGCCTTGAGTATAGTATTACTTACAGGCCAATAAGCCAATTGAAATTTAGCCTCAACGGCACCAATGCAAGGCATATTTATGAAAAATTTAGACTTTCAGACAAGCAAATATTTGATGGTAAAGAAATGCCACAAGCACCACATTTTACAGGATTTGGCGAAATCCAATACAAACCAATATGGTTAAGGGGTTTCAGAATAGCGGCTGAATGGCAAAGAGTGGGTACTTTTTTCAAAGACAATGAAAATAAACTGAAATATGAAGACAAAACTTTTGGAGGCCTCAAAGGCTTAAGTTTATTACATTTGAGAGCAGGCTACCAAATAAAGAAGTTTGAATTTTACGCCAACCTACTCAATGCCACCGATGAGCTTTATACAACATATATTAGCCGCAGTGCTTTTGGGAGTAACTTTTACCCAGCTCCACCACGTAACTTAACCTTGGGAGTTAGTTTTGGGAATTTTTAAAAGTCAGCAAAATTGTTTTTATTTAAAATTCCGCCAAAAATAAGAGACCAAAGGTTAATTAAAATCGCTTTTTAGCCACAAATATTTTATAGGTACCAGTAGACTGGCCATCATTATGCCTTATTTGGATATAATATTTGCCTGGAATCATGTCTAAAATCAACTTTGCATTTTGTTGAGGCCCAGAATTATCGTCTTCAGCTATTAAGTTTGTTTGGCTATCAGGGCCAAATACCTTCATAGCAACATCCAAAATCCCTTTGGTTTGTATTCGGTATCGCCCATTTTTAGGCACTGTGAATGTAAATAAATCTTCCTCACCAGGTAAGCCAATATTGCCTGTAGTTATATTTGTGCCGCTTATTGGCAATTCAACTGTTGGCTTCAAAACATTAGCTTTTGGATATACCATTGAGCTACCTATAAATGACTTATCAACTTCTGAAAGTTCTGTATTTTTCACAGATGAAAATCCATCGATAGTCCAATGCTCTGGAACTCTATAAAGCATAATTGACTTCTTGTCAACGGCGGTGCCATTTATTTGATTTGAATCATAAGTTTGGAACATGTTTCTATCTACAGTTGCTTTTGACCAAAAATTGGGTGAGCCACCAAGATCTTCATACACTTTTGGCTTGTTCCATTTTATACCACCTTGCGGGTTTTGGTGCTCATGAATCATACCCAAAGCATGGCCAAATTCATGTAAAACCACGGCTTTATCGAGCCAGCCAAAGTTCATAGTGGCATCACTTAAAGGAATACCTTTGCAATCGGTTCCGATATAGGACCATGAGCCTTTGGTTGGGTCAAAAGTAATACGGATTTCGGCATCGTTATCGTCATTAAAATCGAATTTTATATTAGCAAAGTTTGTCCATTCTGAGGCAAATTCTTTTACTTTTTTTTGTTGGGAAGTATTGCCTTCCATGAATTTCACCCTTATGGTCGACCCAGTTATCCATAGCTTTTTACGCTCAAAGGCGGCTCTTACCGCCGTAGAACTAGTATTTAAAAAGTTCAGTATAATTAAGTCTTTCGGCTTAAAAAGGTCTTTTTGTAATATTTTGTCGAAGCAAATTTGCGATTGACTCATAATTGATTGGTTTAGTTATTTATTAAATTTAGTTTTTGTAAAATTAAAATATACGAGTAAAGCTATAATATTTCTGCAACTTCAAAGCTACCATTTTTTATTTGGAATTTTATTTTTTGGGTTTTCATAAATTGGGCAACTGCTAAGCCTTTTTTTATTGGAAAATTTTTGCCCAAAATGTCTATATTATTTTTCAATTTATCATATTGAATCAAATCCTCAGGAATATTTAATATAAAACTAGTGTTTTCTGGAACCTTAACCTTCTTTATAACCGATTTCAAAACCCATTTTTCAGATGATGCATCTTGTGGCGGATTTTCTACTTTTATTTTATCAATTGAAATCGTATAATTATAGCCCCAATCATATTTAAAACCTTCTATTTGATCATAATGAAAGGTCCAAACTTTTTCATTCTTAGTTTTTATTTGCATACACCATTGCGCACCAACACCATAACATATCACTTGATGAAAGTTTATTTCATAGGTATCGGCATTTTCCATATCATTGTTTTTAGGTACTGAACAATTAATATTTAGTATAAAAAAAATTATGAATAGGATGTTTTTCATTTTTCATATTTGAAAAAACAAAGAAAATAAACCAAAAATTTAAAAGTTCCCCTTCTAAAATAGAACTTTTAGAAAGGGAATTTTATTGTAATATCAATCTTACTTTCGAAGATATATCATTGATGGGTCAGGCCTTCCCACATAACAAGCTTTTGTAAATCCATATTTTTTGATTACACAAAGTGCTTTTCTCGCCTCTAATTCTTTGCTTCCAAAGGCAAACATCAAATGATTGCCATCCACAACTGTCCAATTGGCTCCCACTTTTTTAACTGTTAAGTTATTGAGATTAAAGCTGATACAATCTTCACCAGCAACCGCACCTACTGGCGATAAATTATTTTTAGTGATATAATGTAAAGGTGCATTTGGCCGACCAACAAAACAAAGTTTATTAGTTTGATATTGCTTAATTATTTTCAAAATCATATCAGCCTCTGATTTTGATTGATCGGTATCATACCACCAAGTATTGCCAGATACTACTTTCCAACGGTTATTTACCCGTTTCACTTCAAGAGATGCTGGGTTCATATTGAGGCAATCTTCAACCAAATTGTTGCAACTACAACCAGTCGCAGTTGGATAGATTGTTTTCAAGCCGTTTTGATCACCAACACTTATGCTAGTACGCTGCCCAATAACTGTTGAAGCGGTTCCTGGAGGTACTTTTACAGTAATTGTATTGTTGCCATTTTTTGAAAAGGCAGTAGCACCATAATGCATAATTGAGCCATAATTATATGAACCAATATCAGTTGCATCAGATACGTGTTTGTCGAAATTATGCTCTTTACCAGCTGTAACGTTGCCTAGGCTTACGGTTATAAAGCTGTCTCTATCTTCACGAGATTGCTCATGGTACATGCCTGCAGCATGTATCATTTCATGGGCTATACTACCTACAGCGCAACTGCCGATGGTAATTTCTTGCATACCGCCTTGCTTGCCAACCCATGAAGCACATCCGCTACCACTTACAAATTTTATGTAATTGGTATCGCCTGATCGGGGACGCACACATAAAACAGAGTTGTTGTTTACCATTTGAATGGCCGCCAAAATATCAGCTTGCTTTGGGTGACCAGCTGCTATTTCATAAGGGATTATACCATTGGGCCAACGTTTTGTTGCTCCGTCAATTGCTATAGAACCCCCGCCTGGAATAGCATTAATACGGCCGAGTATCATATCTCCTTCTAGTATAATTAAATTGTTTTTAACATCAACTCTTACGGGTTGTGCTTTTTTGGTAAAAGGAAGTCTTATTCGGAGAGTTTTTTGGACACCTTTTACATTAGGGCGATAGGTTTCATCTTGTGCGAAAATAGTGCTTGCCACAAGGCAGCAAAATAAAATTAGAATTTTGGTTTTCATTAGTTTAGTTTTTTTTTGAGTTTATAAATTAATGCTTACTCTATTTTTTTTAAAAGGCTTTTCAGCTTCCGCCGGTTTTGGTTCTATTTAACAAAAAGTGTAGTTCTATTTGTTTATTATGCCTCGAAGTTTGAATATTTTTTTTAGATTGCAATATAATTTCAAATATTTTTAGTAAACGGTCATATTTACACCCGTAATAATACTTTTTTTATTCGGAAAATACCTAAACACCAATTAATAACCCCAGTAATTTTTATTTTTTATGAGTCAAAATCAAAATAGTTCACAAGGTAAATTAATTCCAACTATTGGGCTAAGCTCAGCGATACTATTAGTGGTGAGTGCGGTAATTGGTTCAGGTGTTTTCAAAAAAATAGCACCGATGTCCGCCGAATTACATGAGCCTATTTGGGTGCTAGCCGCTTGGCTCATAGCAGGGGTTATCACACTTTTTGGAGCATTAAGCAATGCCGAAGTGGCGAGTATGTTGGCCAGTGCTGGGGGTGAATATGCTTATTTTAAAATTATTTATAACCGATTTTTTGCTTTTTTATATGGCTGGACATGCTTTGCAGTAATTCGTACAGCAAGTATTGCCTCTATTGCTTATGTATTCACACAATCCTTAAATGGACTTATTTCCATACCCAATATCGACTATTTATTGCCAAGTGTTTCAGTTTTTGGTCTGCTACCATTCGAAAATATTTCAGTGAAATTAATTGCTATTGCATTGATTATATTTCTCACTTTGTTCAATACAAGAGGTTTAAAAACTGGCGACAATTTGAATAGGATATTGACTATTACTCTCATTATTAGTGTATTATTAATAATTATTTTAGGCCTATTTTCGGCTGAAGGCAATATGCAAAACCTTGTAACTGCCAGCAATTTGAAACCTGAAAAACTCACGGGTACTGCACTTATGAGTGCGC
>JANMZR010000167.1:0-1706 GCA_031383555.1 Cytophagaceae bacterium
CTGCATCTACTAAATCGCCTACTGCCAAAGCCACACCTGCCAGTGACATGATGTTGGAAGTAACATTAAACCAACCCATCATTATAAAAGAAATTAAGACACTTAAAGGAATGGTAACAATCACAATTAAAGCACTGCGAATGTGTAGGAGAAAAATAAAAAGGACAATAGCCACCACAATTATCTCCTCAATCACCGCTTCTTTTAGCGTCGCAATAGTTGCCTCAATTAAATCGGAACGGTCATAAACAATATGAAACTTAACACCAGGTGGCAAGCCTTTTTCAACATCTTTCAATTTCACTTTTAGTTTATCAATCACATCTTTTGCGTTTTCGCCGTAACGCATCACCACTATACCGCCTACTTTTTCGCCTTCTCCATTTTCATCAACTATGCCTAATCGCAGTTCGCCGCCCATTTGAACGGTAGCGATGTCTTTAATTCGGATAGGAATTGACCCCTGTGTTTTTAATGGAATTTCTTCAATGTCTTTTATTTGCTTGATATAACCTACCCCTCGAATGATATAGCCCATATCTGCCATTTCAAACTTGCGACCACCCACATCGTTGTTGTTGGCTTTTACTTTTTCAATAATATCCATCAAAGGAATATTGTAATAACTCAATTTATGAGGGTCAATCACAATCTGATATTGCTTTTGAAAACCACCAAAAGAAGCGACTTCACTTACGCCTGGTGAAGTTTGCAAAGCGAATTTGATATACCAATCTTGCAAAGCCCGTAACTCACCTAAATCATAATTAGGGGCATCTAAGGTGTACCAAAAGATATGACCCAAACCTGTGCCATCGGGTCCTAAGGTGGGAACGACACCTTGTGGTAATAACCGTTGTGCATAATTCAACCGTTCTAAAACCCTTGTTCTTGCCCAATAAATATCCACCGCATCTTCAAAAATGACAAAAACAAAACTCATTCCAAACATCGAATTAGCCCTTACACTTTTAATCTTTGGAATACCTTGGAGGTTGCTGACCAAAGGGTAGGTAACTTGGTCTTCCATAATCTGCGGGCTACGCCCCATCCATTCTGTATAAATAATGACTTGATTTTCCGACAAATCGGGTATGGCATCAACGGGCGTGCTTTTAACCGCATAAATACCATAAGCAGTAATAGCTGCCGCAATTAATAGTACGATTATACGGTTTTTTAATGACCACGAAATGAGATTGCCTATCATTTTTTATTTTATTGAATAAACAAAATTAATTTTTTTAAAATTGTACTAGCTGATAAAGGTCATTAATGAAGCTGTTTTTTGTCATAGTTTGTAAATAAATAAAGGAAATTTTAACCGCTATTTATTAGCTTTAAACAATTTAAAAACCTTCGCTAATTGAACAACCACCATAAACGATATACTCGCCAAAAGAATAACCATCCACTCATTTAAGTTCATCGGTACAATATTCAATGCTTTACGCACAAAAGGAATCTGTATCGCCGCAAACACAATAATAATATTGACTAAAATCGAATACCATACATATTTATTTCGCATTACTTCTGACTTAAAAAATGAGCCTGTTCCCATATTAAAAACATGTAAAAGCTGGCAAATTATGAGAGAAAAGAATAAAATATTATTGCAAATAGCCGTATCCCAAGCATCATTTTTATGGTACAAATAGTGATTTATTAAAACACCTGTGGTACAGACACTCGCCATAACAAAA
>JANMZR010000248.1:0-16000 GCA_031383555.1 Cytophagaceae bacterium
TAAATTATTGTAAAGAATAACAATAATTTGTTTTTCCTCTAAACCTCTTAAGCTCTTTGTTTTTTTAACAAGAATTATAGTTTTCCTTTTTGGTTTAAGCTTGTAAGTTAGGTTTTAAATCAAAAAGTTATTTTCTGATTATATTTGTAGGCCATTGATTTAATGAGAGTTGGATCAATGGCTTTTTTATGTAAAAAATATGACACAAATAGAAACTATTGCCGCATTGGCTACACCCGTTGGCGTGGGTGCAATCGCCTTAATTCGTATTTCTGGGCCTGAAGCTATTATAAAAGTCGATATGATTTTCAAAGGTAAAATATTAGCCAATCAGCCCTCCCATACCATACATTTCGGTACCATTATGGATGGGGAAACTATTGTGGATGAGGTACTTGCCTCAGTTTTTGTTGCACCCAGTTCGTTTACCAAAGAAAATTCCATAGAAATTTCTTGCCATGGCTCGCCTTTTATAATCCGAAAAATATTGCAATTATTAATAAAGCAAGGTATAAGAATGGCCCGCCCGGGCGAGTTTACCCAACGTGCCTTTTTAAACGGCGCTTTTGATTTAGCTCAAGCAGAAGCCGTGGCTGACCTCATTGCCTCCGACTCAGAAGCTAGCCATAAAGTGGCCATGAATCAAATGAGAGGCGGGTTTTCATTAAAATTGAAAGCTTTGCGTGAAGAATTAGTGCATTTTGCCAGTCTTGTTGAGCTAGAACTTGACTTTGCTGAAGAAGACGTTGCTTTTGCAGATATGAATCAGCTTAAGGTGTTGGTCAATGATATTTTAGGTCAATTAAAGCCAATGATTGACTCATTTCAATATGGCAATGTGATGAAAGAGGGTATTCCAATTGTGATAGTTGGACCGCCAAATGTAGGGAAATCGACACTTTTGAACGCTTTTTTTAATGAAGAAAAAGCAATTGTAACACCTATTGCAGGTACCACTCGTGATGTAGTGGAAGATACAATCATTTTCAAAGGCCAAAAATTTAGAATAATTGATACGGCGGGCATAAGAGAAACTACTGATTTTGTGGAAGGAATTGGTATTGAGCGATCAAAAGAAGCCATCAAAAAAGCAGATGTTATTTTATGCCTTTATACTGCAGAATCAGATAGGAGTCAATTAGAAGCTATTTTGCAATTTATAGAAAATGAAGGAGTTACAAGTAAATTTTTGAAAGTGCGAAATAAAATTGACTTAGAAGTCACTGAGCCAATTTATAATAAAAATGAAATAGGAATTTCAGCATCCAAAAAAATAAATTTAGAATCACTTACCGACCATATTATTGAAAAAGTTTCCTACAATATCAATCAAGATACTGTAGTGACCAATGCCCGCCATTATGAGGCCTTAATCAAAACTGAAGAGGCACTTAAAGCTGTAATTCATGCCATAAACAGTAATATTACCAACGATTTTGTTGCTCAAGACATCCGCCTAGCCCTATTCCATTTAGGTGAAATCACTGGCACTGTTACAGTTGATGATTTGTTAGAGAATATATTTTCGAAATTTTGTATCGGAAAGTAAACTTTGGTTCAATTAAATACAGAATTTTAATAGTCTAATTTTATAATTGCTTTTTTGTAGTTTTCAAAAAGTATTAATTTTCATATTGACATGAAACAAGAATTAAATATATGTAAAGCAAACCCTGTCATAGATAGCGACGCCATTTGGTCTATTTTGCAACCAATTATCATAAATGGTGACGTTTTTGCCTATAATCCTAAAAGTAGTAAAATGGATATGTTGGCGTATTGGTTTAGCCCTGAAAAGTATGTATATATTGCAAAAATTGATACAGAAATAGTAGGTACATTTTTTATTCAAAAAAATCAACCAGGCCTTGGCTCACATGTGGCTAATGCAAGTTATGCAGTGAAATATGATAAAAATGGATTAGGGATTGGTAAAAAAATGGGAAAGTTTTCATTAGATGCGGCAAAAAGTTTGGGCTTTAAAGCTATGCAGTTTAATTTAGTAATTAAGTCTAATGAAAAAGCCGTGAAACTATGGCAAAGTATTGGTTTTCAAATAATTGGGGAAATACCAGATGCCTTTGATCATTACAAATTAGGAATGACCAATGCATATATTATGTACCAAAAACTTTAGAAAATGAAAATTATATTTACAACTGAACGACTAATTGTTAGAGAGTTAACATTTAACGATGCCAGTTTTATATTTCAATTATTGAACACCGATGGTTGGCTCAAATACATTGGCGATAGAAAAATAAAAACGGAAGAGGATGCAAAAAATTACATCGTAAACGGGCCAATGGCAAGCTATGAAAAATACGGGTTTGGGCTATGGCTAGTTATTAAAAAGGATACAAATATTTCAATTGGATTATGTGGACTTTTACAGCGTGATTATTTCGAAAGACCTGATATTGGTTATGCTTTTTTGCCCAATTTTGAAAAAGAAGGATTGGCTTTTGAAAGTGCAGTAGGAGTGAAGGGTTTTGCTATTAACCATTTGAAAAACAATCAGTAATATGCAACTACAACCTTAGACAATAAAGCTTCTATTCATTTACTAGAAAAATTAGATTTTAAATTTATTGAAAATAGAAAAATAAATGAAGAGGAAGTTTCTGTTTTCGAGTTTAGAAATGAGATTTAAATCATTATTTCAAATTACTACTTTTGCCATTTCAGCGTATTAACCAAATGTATAATATCATTTTTAATATATTGAATTACAGGGGCTAAGGAATCGTTTTGGGTGGAAGTTTTAAAATAAAGCGCTCCACGTAAAAAGTGTTTGGAACTATCAGTCATATAAAATTGAACCTGACTTGGCACCTCACCTTCCAAATCTATAATATTGGCTTTATTGCCATTTGGTGCACTATATATTTTTTCTTGAATAGAATAGGCTTTTACATTATGCTTAAATGAAAGCTTTCTTGAATCATTAATCATATTTTGTAATCGTGCCATATCGCCGTTTATTGGTTTATAGGTAAGCTGTACATTGGCATCAAATTCTGGATAATCGATATAAATCCAATGGGGTTCGGCACGGGCAAAAGTGTCAGGTAAAAGCTGAGCATATTTGGAATATTCAAAATTATAGGGATGAATATCTTCCATTTTTCGATAGCCAACTTGAGGTAAATCAATGCGATTATAACCTTTTGGTTTGGGGCTAAAGTCTTGATTTTGAGTGTTTTTTCTCCCGCAAGAAGCCAAAATAATCAGCCAAATGCTATATATAATCAGATTATTGTAATTCATAAAGTTCAAACGAATTTTATCTTTCATTATTTCAAAAAAAATGAGCCAGATTTTATCTAGCTCATTTTTTCATAAGTGATTTAAAATTTTGAAATAGGAAAAAATCAAGTTTTGTCTTTTAACTATTTATTCAAAAACACGAGCAATTCCGCCTAATACACTTCCTCCTTCTTTACCACTTGCTCCTCCAGCAGGCGCCAGAGTGCGCTGTAATTTTGAAAGTGGCATTGACTGTATCCAAACCTTACCAGACCCCTTAACAGTTGCTAAAAACATACCCTCGCCTCCAAAGACCATACTTCTGAGGTTGCCAGCTCTTTGTATATCATATTGCAATTGAGGTTCAAAAGCTACTAAACAACCTGTGTCGATTCGTAGTGTTTCGTTATTGAGCGTTTTTTCAATAATTACGCCCCCACCATGTACAAAGGCAAGGCCGTCACCTTCTATTTTTTGCAAAATAAAACCTTCGCCACCGAATAATCCGGCACCTAATTTTTTATTGAATTGTATGGAAATTTTTGTGCCCAAAGCCGCAGCTAGAAAGCTATCTTTCTGAGCAATAAGTGTATTGCCATTTATTTTGGCTAAGTCAATTGCTAAAATTGTACCAGGATGTGGGGCCGAAAAAGCGACTTTTCTTTTTCCATTACCCTGATTTGTAAAATGTGTGATAAAAAGCGACTCACCCATAATAGCTCGCCCGGCGCCTGAGAGTAGTTTTCCAAAGAGGCTTTTTTCAGGCTCTGAGCCGTCGCCCATTTTGGTTTGGAAGGCGATGCCGTCTTCCATATAGCACATTGAGCCAGCTTCAGCTATCACAACTTCATTTGGATCAAGTTCAATTTCAACGAGTTGTATATCTTCTCCAATTATTTTGTAATCAATTTCGTGTGATCTCATGTTTTTTTATTTTGAAAGTTTGTGAGTTTTAAAAGTTTTTTAGTTTTATTTTTTTTAAATCTAACATCTAACATCTAACATCTAACATCTAATATCTAACATCTAATATCTAACATCTAATATCTAACATCTAATATCTAACATCTATTTTTCCTTTTTTCTCAACTTCTTATCATCCATTTCACGGTTTAAAAACTCGTTGATTTTATTAATATCAAATGAAGTTTTAATTTCTCCAAAAGTGTCAATTTCAATGTCAAAGCCCACCAGATCTTTATGAACTCGGGGCATGGTTTTTGGTTTTATTTTTTTATCTTTTGCCATTTTCAATTTACGATTTTTCAATTTACGATTTTTGATTTTAACCCCAACAATTAATCAATTTAACCAATCACTTTTATTGCATTTAAAATTCTCAATTTGGTCTCTTCTGCACCCAATATTTCTATGCTTTTCATCAAATCGGGGCCTGAAAGCGAACCCGTAATCGCTAATCTCAATGCCGCCATTTGCTTGCCCATTTTCACATTTTTTGATTCGCAGATGCTATTTAATAAGTTTTTGGCATTGTCAACATCAAAAACTTGAATAGTGGATAATTCATTGGCATAAACGGCAAAAACAGATGATGCCTCAGTTGTCCATTTTTCAATAGAAGTTTGATCATAAATTTCTGGCCTGTTCAGTAAAAACTGACAATCATTGAAAATATCTTTTACAAAAGTGACTCTACCATGGAATAATTTGCAGATTTCTAAGGCTTTTTCTTTGGTAATATTTTGACCTTCGTTTTTAGCCAATTCTAAAAATTCCTCAACTATTTCGGTGTCATCTTTTTGTTTCAAATATTCATGATTGAACCATTTGGCTTTATTTATGTCAAATTTGGCACCCGCTTTACCAATTCTTTCTAAAGTGAAAGCTTCAATAAGTTCGCTCATCGAGAATAACTCCTGCTCAGTTCCTGGGTTCCAGCCTAAAAAGGCAAGAAAATTGATTAAAGCTTCTTTCAAATAGCCTTCTTGTTTGAAACCTATTGATTTTGAACCAGATGCCGGGTCAATCCACTCTAAAGGAAATACAGGAAAGCCGCCTAAATCGGCATCACGTTTTGATAGTTTGCCATTGCCTTCCGGTTTTAATAAAAGGGGGAGATGCGCAAATTTTGGCATTGTATTTTCCCAACCAAAATATCTGTATAAAAGCACATGCAATGGAGCAGATGGCAGCCATTCTTCACCTCGAATTACATGGGTAATTTCCATGAGGTGGTCGTCAACAACGTTGGCTAAATGATAGGTTGGCATTCCGTCAGACTTCATCAGAACTTTATCATCCATAGCTGATGAATGAACTAAAACCCAATCTCTCACGATATCATGAAATCGAATTTCCTCTTTTGCTGGGACCAAAAGCCTGATTACAAAGTGTTCATTATCAGCTAATTTGCCGTCAACTTCTTCTTTTGAAAGCGTTAAAGAGTTTTTTAGATTTATTCTTGTTGCTGCATTATATTGAAAGGCCGAACCCATGCTTTCATATGTTTCTCTAAGAGCATCAAGCTCTTCAGAAGTATCAAAAGCGTAATAAGCCTTGCCAGCATCTAATAATTGTTGCGTATATTTTTTGTAAATATCTTTGCGCTCACTTTGGCGGTAGGGGGCATGTGGGCCACCCACTCCTTGGCCTTCGTCTATGGTAATTCCCACCCAATTTAGGGCATCGATGATGTACTTTTCAGCACCTTCTACGAAGCGACCTTGGTCCGTATCTTCAATGCGAAGTAGCATTTTACCGCCCATTTTTCGTGCAAATAAGTAACAATATAGGGCTGTGCGCACTCCTCCAATATGTAAAGGCCCGGTTGGGCTTGGGGCAAATCTTACTCTAACCATGTTTTGGATTTTAGCTTTTAGCTTTTAGATTTTAGATTATTTGCATAGCAAAAGTCTACCTCTGGAAATCTTAAATCACTTTATTTTTAATCAAATAATTTAAATAAACTTTAATTTACTACTATGTTTTCTAACATCTCACATCTAATATCTGGCATCTATTTAACAGCTATACAACTAATTTCAACGTTTACGTCCTTTGGCAATCGGGCTACTTCAACTGTTTCTCTAGCAGGAAAATCTTTAGAGAAAAAGCGAGCATATACCTCATTTACCTGCAAAAATTGATTCATGTCTTTCAAGAAAATTGTTGTTTTTACAATATTCGAATAATCAAAGCCAGCAGTTTTCAGGATTTGACCCATATTTTCCATAACTTTCAAAGTTTCAGCCACAATATCACCATTTATTGCTATATCGGCGGCGATTTGCCCTGAAACAAAAAGCATATTCCCTGCTTTAATTCCCTGTGAATAAGGGCCTATGGCAGCGGGTGCATTGTCAGTATAAATAGATTCCTTTTCCATTATTAATTTATTTTTCTTTTTTTAATTTTATTTTCAAAATCAATTTTCAATTTTTTGATAATTATCGTTTCTCATTTAAACGACCAAAAACTAAAAACCAACAACCAACAACTGCCTACTAATTTCTTATCTGCCCATTGCCAACAACAATCCATTTTTCTGTAACTAATTTCTCCAAGGCAAACGGCCCTCGAGCATGTAACTTTTGAGTGGAAATACCGATTTCAGCACCTAATCCAAACTCACCCCCATCTGTAAATCGGGTACTGGCATTGGTATAAACAGCAGCTGCATCAACTTCATTTATAAATCTTTCGCAAATATCTGTATTTTCAGAAACTATCGCTTCTGAATGCTTTGATGAAAATTCGGCAATATGCGATAAGGCTTCATCAATGCTTTCAACTGTTTTTATGGAACATTTAAAGGAAAGAAATTCTTTGCCGAAATCTTCTAATTCTGCAACTTGTAAATAAGGGTAGTTTAATTTGTTCAAAACTTTAAAGGCTGCCTCGTCTGCAAAGATTTCAACCTCAAATTTTTTGTAATCATTTATTATTTTGGGTAAAAATTCAGGAAGTATGCTTTTATCAATAACTATGGTATCTAATGAGTTACAAACGGAAACTCTAGTTGTTTTTGCGTTCACAACTATAGCAGCTGCTTTATCTAAATCAGCTTCCTCTTGTACATAGGTATGGCAAACGCCTGCGCCAGTTTCTATGGTAGGAACTAGAGAGTTTTGCCTTACAAATTTGATGAGCGACTCCGACCCTCGTGGAATTATAATATCAATATAGCGAGTGGCTTCTAACATTTCTTTAACAAATTCTCGGCCAGCAGGCAACAAACAAACGATATTTTCATCAAGATTTGCAAATTTCAAAGACTCTTTTATTAACGAAACTAAGGCTAAATTTGAAAAATGAGCGTCACTTCCACCTTTTAATACTACACAATTACCCGATTTAATACATAGTGCAGCCACATCAATTGTTACATTGGGGCGTGCTTCGAAAATAACCCCAACTACGCCTAAAGCCACTGATTTTTTTTGTAATAATAAACCATTGGGTAATATTTTTTCTAATAAAATTTGATTTGTTGGGTCTTCCAATTTGTCGATTGCCAATAAGCCTTCTGACAATTCTTTAATCCTTTTTTCATTTAAAACAAGTCTATCCATTTTAGGATTACCCACTTCCATCAAGGCTTTATCTTTATTGTTTTCGGAAATAATCAAATCAATATTTTTCAATAATCTATATGATAAATCACTTAAAAACAATGATTTAGTAGCTGAACTTGCTTTTCGTAAGCAAGCTGAAGCGGCATGTGTTTTTTGAAGTTCTGGTATAATTGAAGCAATATTTTCGGTTTCTACTAGCATGTTTTTTTGTTTATTTCCTTTCCTCTTGTATCAATTGCCAAGGAATAGTTGGCTGGTAATTCAAACTAAAAATATTCAAATATATTTGAATTGACCTTTACAAGTTCCCAGCTTGAGGTTGTGGACTTTACGCAAGCACTATCTCATCAGCATGGGCAATTTCAAAATTTTGAGTTTTTAAGTTTTCAACTATGGTATTTGAACTAAAGTTTACCCTAGCCACTGCTATTTGCTCACTTAATTCATTTTGTATTTGAATTATTTCGTTGGCTTCAAAGTTACCAATTACTTTTTTTACACCTACTGCCAACAAACTTTTTCGTTTTTGAAGTGCTTTTTCTGCACCGACGTCTATTTGTACAATTCCAGCAATTAGACTCCCGCTTCCTAACCATTTTTTTCGTGCAGATAAATTACCTTCTTTTGGCACAAATACAGTTCCAGTATTACCCTTCATAGCTTCCAATATGCCGTTTTGAGTATGAATTCCAAATATTACAACTTTTATGCCCATTGTACTTGCCAACCTTGCAAAAGTAAGTTTAGATATCATACCTCCTAAACCAAAAGCTGACTTTTCGGTATTGGCAAGCCCTAATATTTCTGAATTTATTTCTGAAACTTCTGGCACAATTTTACCAGCTGTATCCAACAAACCGCCCACAGAGGTGCTAAATAGCAAATGTGTGGCACCAAAACCGGTTGCAATTAAGGTGGCCAATTCGTCATTGTCAGAAAATTTCAATTCTAAATTGCTCACTACATCATTTTCATTAGCAATCGGTATAATTCCATTTTTCCAGAGCTCCTGATAGGTTTCTTTCAATTGCAAAAACTGATTGCGATTGGCAAAATGACTGCGCTCACAAAGGCTTTGAGCAATTGCTATACCATATTTGCTAAAATATTTTGAGTAAACGCCCAATAATAACGGATTGCCAACGGCTGCTGCTGCCTTACGCTCAATTAAACCACCCTTAAAGTTTTTTAAATACTCACGACCAGCTCCAACCGCACCCGACGATACCAATACAATTGAATAAAAAGGCTGTAATTCAGCAACTTGACGGGCTATTTCTGCTATAATACCTTCATTTATACTGCCTGTTTTGGTGGTAATGGAGGCAGTTCCGAATTTAATTATAATAACTGATTTGGCTGACATACCACAAAGGTAAAAAAAAGCAAGCAGCTTTAATTTGGCTTGAGCTACTAATTTTTTTGTTAATTATTTTCAATTTCATATACTTCTAGTTCAGCCACTGCCTCTTTTAGTAATTTAATATATTTTGCTTTGGATATTTCAATAGCACCAAATCGCTTCACATTATCATTAATAAATTGTGTATCAAGTAATTGGAAGTTATTATTTTGTAAAAAAACCATAAGGTAATGAAAGGCAACTTTTGAGGCGTTAGGCACTAAATGAAACATAGATTCACCAAAAAATGCCTTACCTAACATAACCCCGTAAAGGCCTCCAACTAACTTATTGTTGAAATACGTTTCTATTGATAATGCATAGCCAAGTTTATGAAGTTCGGAATAAGCTTCAATAATTTCTTCTGAAATCCAAGTGTCGGGGTCTGAATTACGTGGTTTGGAACAAGCTTTTATAACTTCCAAAAAGTTGGAATTTATTTTAATATCAAATTTATGTTGGTTGAGGATTGGCCTTAACGATTTGCTTGGCTTATAATTTTCAATTGGAATGATAGCTCTAGGGTCTGGCGAATACCAATATAATGAACCATCAGCATCCGCCATTGGGAAAATGCCATTTATATATCCATTAATCAAATCTTCAGCCAATAACATTTATTACTTTTTTAAATATCCAATGAAATAGTAAATTTATTTTATAGAATGCAAGAATTTGTAATAGTTTTTTTAAATTATTTTTTAAAGTAAATAAAACTGATGATTTGAATTTGGTTAAGGTAAAAGGCATTAAAAAATAAATATATTTACAAAAAAAATACAAAAATGAAGATATTTAAACTTGTACTCACCTTTTTATTTGGTGCTTTTATGATATTTGGAGGCGTGAATCACTTTTTAAAGCCAGCCATGTATTTTCCTTTTTTTCCTGACTATTTCCCCAAAGAAATGTTAAATTATTTGTCGGGTCTAATTGAAATTATAGTGGGTATTGGAGTATTTATTCCAAAATATCGTGCTAAAGCGAGTTTAGGTATTTTAATTCTAATGCTTTTATTTCTGCCGTTTCATATTTGGGATGTTTTTTCAGATAAACCAGCTATTGGGAGCCATCAAGCTAGTTTGGTGCGCTTGCCAGTACAATTTTTATTTATTTTTTGGGCTTGGTTTATTAGTAGGGAAAAGTAATCTTTGTTTTAGGATGGCTACTTTCAATACTGCCAAGGTAATAGGTTAGTGCTGAAAATTGTTGTTATTGGAAATAAAGAGTTCTAACTTAAAAATATTTTTTTATTTTTTTTTCGTAAGAACATAAATTGTTCAATCATTATTTATTTTTTATTCAATTATCAAATTTATTTAATTAATTTAAATTTTTATTTCTCTACAATTACATTATAATTATTCACTTTTAACAAATAGCAAATGAAAAGAATTACATCTATTTTAAAATTATCAATTGTATTAGCCGTATTTGGCATGGCATGTAAAGGCCCAGCTGGCGATACAGGACCTGCTGGAGCCTCAGGTCCACAAGGCGCACAAGGGGCTGCTGGAGCTGCTGGTGCGGCAGGTGCAGTAGGCCCAGCTGGGCCAGCTGGAAAGGATGGAGCCTCAGGCTCAAGTAATGCTACTACATCACCTTGGCTTACTTTAACTGCTGATAACTGGAATGTTTATACATCAGATTCAACCTACATAAATGTTTATGTTCCTGAAAAGTTAATAACACAGGCAGTTTTGGAAAAGGGTTTAGTAGTAGCCTACATTCGATTTGGGACAGATACTGGATACGCTGAACCCCTTCCATATGTTATAGAAACTGGGAAAATTTCATTTGCACCTGGGTTTGATGCAAAGGAGGGTGGTTTTATGGAGTTTTACATAGACTTGTATAGAAGACGAGCGGTGCCTCCTTCGGGATTATCATTTCGTTACGTAATTGTTCCTGATTTGAAGGTTGTAAACCCAGGCGGTCGCCAAAAAGCAATCAATTGGAAAGATTATAATGATGTAAAAAGGGAGTTGAACTTGAAGGATTAGTTTTTTGTACCAAAATAAAAGAGCCGAATTTCTTTTTTAGATTTTCGGCTTTTTTTTGCTCTTATCATAATATCTTTGGTTATTGTATTGGCTGTCACTCCACTAAAATAATGGTTTGGATTGAATAAAAAACCAAAATTTTACAATCATTTTATTTATTTTTATATATTTATTTCGTAAATATTTTCAATAATTTTTTCTAAATATTCTGTTTGGCTATCGAAAAATATAAATTTCATCCAAAAGTCGTAATTAGAACGCCGAGGAAACCTATTTTAATAGATTTTGATGAAAATTTCATAAAAGATACTTTTGCTAAAAAAGCTGAAATAGAAGCAATATTTTTAGCATCACCTCACTTGTTTGAGGCCTTAAAAAGGTGGCAAAATGGCCATGATTTAGAGCCAAAAGAATATAAAAAACTCATACAATCTCTCACTAAATATTTTATAAGGTCAAACACAAGGCCAACACCTTTTGGCTTGTTTTCAGGTGTTGCTATAGTAGATTGGGGTGAGCATACAAATATAAAATTCAAAGAACATTTTAATAGACATACTCGTTTGGATATGAACTATTTATGTGAACTAGCCTTTAAACTTGGCGACACAAAAATCATCAAAGAAAGGCTTAAATACTATACTAATTCTAGTATTTATACTTTAAAAAATGAGTATCGTTATGTTGAATATACCTATGTTGAAAGTAAAAGGATCCATCAAATTAGTGCGGTTAAAAAAAATATTTATATAAATAAAATTTTGAATTTTGTAGGTAAATCGGGGGCTACTTATGAGCAAATTTCTCAATTTCTATTCAATCAAAAAATTACAATGGATGAAGCAAATTCATTTATTGACCAAATGATAGATATTCAGTTGATTAATAGCGAATTAGAGCCAAATATTTCAGGCGACGAATTTATATACCGTATAATAAAAATACTAAAATCTATAAATTTTGATAACAATAAAATAATTACTCAAAAAATAAATATTTTAAATGAAATCAATGATAACTTAAGAAAATTAGACGACAATAAAACCAATGAAATTGAAGATTATCCAAAGATAATTACCTTACTAAAGGAACTCAATATAGAATTTGATCCAACAAATCTATTTCAATCCGATCTTATAAATGAACCTCACGCTGAAAGTACAATTCGAATAAATCACCAAGCAGAAATAATTGAATGTATTGATTTTTTGCAAAATATTGGTCTCAATTTAGTTGATAATAATATTCAAAATTTTGCAAATAAGTTTGCTGAGCGCTACCAAGAGCAAGAAGTTAAGCTTTCCATTGCTTTGGATACTGAAATTGGTATTGGTTATTTGGATAAAAACCATGGCGATTATACTCCTTTGATTGAAGGTCTGCATTTTGGAGAAAGTACTTCTGTTAATTCCCCACTAAATAAAAATCAAACTTTGCTTTCAGAATGCTTAATTGATGCCAATAGAAACAATCATTATGAAATTGATTTAAGTAAAATTAAATTCAATCAAAACTCAGAAAACATAAAGCCTATGCCTTTAAGCTTCAATGTTTTATTTAGAGAATATGATAACAATAAAATTCTTATAGAGTCGATAGGAGGGAGTAGTATAGCAACATTATTAGGCCGATTTGGTCATGTCGATTCAAGGATTTCACAAATTATCGAAGAGGTAGTTGCTGTTGAGGAAACATTAAATAACGATATGATTTTTGCTGAAATTGTGCATTTGCCAGAAAATAGAACTGGCAATGTATTGATGCACCCCCAATACCGAAAGTATGAAATAGCTTATTTGGCAAGCGCATCAGTTAAGGCCACAAATCAATTGCATTTGGATGATTTATATTTATCGATGGTTGATAATCGTTTGGTATTGAGGTCGTTAAAGAATAATAAATTAATTGCACCTCGCTTAAGCAATGCACATAACTATTCAAATGATGCATTACCGCTTTACCAATTTTTATGTGACTTCCAATATGAAAATACATGGCAATACTTAAGTTTTGACTGGGGTGTAATTGGGCAAGGTTATAAATTTTTACCAAGAGTTATCTACAAAAACTCATTACTTTCATTGGCAACTTGGGTATTTCAAAAATCAGATTTCGAGTTAGTGAAAAACCTAGACGAGTTAAAAGCTTTTTTGATAATTAATAAATTACCAGCTTTATTTTTCATTACAGAAGGTGATAACGAATTGTTAATAAATATTAATAATCAATTATCACTTGATGTTTTTTTTAATACAATTAAAACAATTAAATCTATAGTTTTAAAAGAATACATAGAATATTCAAAAAATATAATCGGCAAAAAGGCAGATGAAATATTTGCAAATCAGTTTGTTGCCTCTATATATTCAACGAATAAAAATTTGAGCCTTACAAATATTTCAGCTGACAAGGGTATAACTCGATTTTATACACTGGGCTCCGAGTGGCTTTATTATAAAATATATTGTGGTGCCAAAACAGCCGATGAAATATTAAGTATTACTATTACCAAATTTCTCAAAAAAACGATAAAGAAAAAATTAATAAAAAAATGGTTTTTTATTCGCTACAATGATCCTGAGCCACATTTAAGAATTAGGTTTCAACTAAGTGATATAAATTTTTTGCAAGAAATAATACAGTTATTCAATGAAATTATTGAGGACTTAATACAAAACAAAATTATTTGGAAACTTCAAACCGAAACCTACGAAAGAGAGTTGGAAAGGTATGATTTCAAATCGATTTATAACCATGAAAAAATATTTTTCGAAAGTAGCAATGCAATTTTAGCCTTTTTGAAATTGAATGAGGGTGACGAAAGAGAAAAAGTAAGATGGCTTTTTGGTATGAAACTTATTGAGAAAACATTGAACCTCTTTAATGTACAACTTCAGGATAAAATTGAGATGCTTCAGGTTTTGAAAAATTCATTTTATGAGGAGTATTCGCTTACGAAGGAGCAAAAAATTGAAATTGATGTTAGATTTCGCCAAAACAAACTGGCTATTTTTGAATTTATGTTTACAAATGAGGCTGCCTACGATTTTATTTTAACTAATTTTGAACATAACTGTATAAAATCGGCTAATAGTATTATTAAAGACACGAAGCAAAAAAGTATTTTAGAAAAAGGAATTTATAGTCAAATTCATATGCATATAAATAGACTAATGGGTTCAAGGCAGCGGCAGCATGAGCTACTACTTTATGATTTTTTGCATAGATATTATAAATCAATTAATGCAAAAGCAAAATTAACTTAACATTTTTGGGTCAAGTATCTTGAAAAGATTTTCTTTAAATGTCACACCAAGCGGTAATTTATGAGCCCCGTTTAACAATATTACCTCTCCAGCTTCAATGTATTTTATTTGTTTTAAAGCAACTATGTATGATTTATGTATTCTAATAAATAGGTGAGAAGGCAGTTTTGCTATCAATTCTTTCATTGAAATATGAAGTACAACCCTTTCTTCATCTAATGTTACAATAGCAGCATAATTTAGCATTGCTTCTGCATAATTTATATCGGAAAAGTTTATTTTTTTGTATTTACCTTTATTTTCTGTTTGCACCATTATATAGTCTTCAATGGGCGTTTCTGGTTTTTTTGTAATTACAGCTTGCTCAGTAGGCACAGTGCCAATGGCCTTCATGCTCGCTTTTAAAAAATTTTCAAAAGATATTGGTTTTAATAAATAGTCAATGACATCATATTTGTAACTTTCTAAAGCATATTCTGAATAGCCAGTAGTTAATATCACTTTTGCCTTATTGTTTAACAAGCTCATAAAGCTTATTCCATTAAGGTTAGGCATATTTATGTCTAAAAAAATTAGCTCCACATTGTTGTTATTGACATATTGAAGGCCTTCAATCGAGTTTTGGAAAGTGTCCAATAGGTTTAAACTTGGAATATCTTTTATATACCTTTTTAATATGTTTATTGCACTTGCTTCGTCGTCAATAATTATACAATTCATATTTTATTTTTCGGTTTTTAGTATTAAAATGTTATTATTAGAAGAAATAGCTGTATTTTTTGAATTTATTTTTAAATGTACAAAATAGTTTTTATTTTCTATCCAACTTTCTAGCTCAAAATCTGATTTATATGATATTTCTAAACGTCTTCGAATATTTTTAATACCAACGGCATTTGTTTCAACTTCTCTGTAGTTTGTTCTAATCAAATTTTTACAGCTAAATATTATCTCATTGTCATTGGCCTCTAAAAATATTTCTACTGGGTTTTCCTCATCATAAATTACCCCATATTTAAAGGCATTTTCAACCAAGCTTAGCATAATTAAAGGCGGTATTTCTTTTGATTCTAGATCACCCTGCCTATAAAATTCTATATACATCTTCTCGCCAAATCTTTTTCTTTGCAAAAATATATATCTATCAATTGCTTCAACTTCTTTTGAAATTGGGGTAAAATCAAGTTTTGTGCTTTGCACTGAGTATCTTAACATTTCTGCTAATTTCAATATCATATCGCCAGATTTTGGACTAATTAAGCTTACATCCTCAAACACAAAGTTTAAAGTGTTAAAAAGAAAATGCGGATTAATTTGTGCTTTTAGGAAGGCTATTTCAGTTAATAATAACTTGCGTTCAGTTTCTAGTATTGTTTTTTGATCTTGTATTGAGCGTATATATACGTTGTAAGCTATTGCATATATTGTAATAGTAACTAACCTCCATAATTCAAGACTATAGTAAGAATAACTATTTTTATTCAGATTCTCGATAGCAACTGGATTTTGGATAATATTTACATCATAGATTTTTTTGATAAAAAT
>JANMZR010000268.1:0-2500 GCA_031383555.1 Cytophagaceae bacterium
CCGATGAAAAGGGAAATTTCATTCATCATACAGATAAAGTGGACAAAGACATCCATACTTTTCTAGAAAAAACTGATTCCAAAAAACCTTTTTGCCTTTCGGTGAGCTTCAAAGCACCACATATTCAAGACGGCGACCCACGGCAGTTTATTCCGCAGGAACGGTTTATGAAATTGTATGCCAACGATTCAATTCCTGAGCCAGAAAAAGCAGATCCAAAATATTGGAATTCGTTTCCTGATTTTTTCAGAACTGATAAAAACATTGCAAGAGAAAGATGGCATCTACAGTTTCCTAACAAAACCAAATACCAAGAAAGTGTAAGAAACTATTTCAGGCTTATTACTGGTGTGGATGAGGTGGTTGGGAATTTGGTTAAAACACTTAAAAAGAAAGGAATATCAGAAAATACTGTTATCATTTTTATGAGCGACAATGGCCACTATTTGGGAGAATATGGCCTAACGGGAAAATGGTTTGGGCATGAAGAGTCGGTGCGAGTACCTCTTATTATTTATGACCCACGAAATAAAAGTTTACAAGGTAAAACAGCTAATCAATTTGCTTTAAATATTGATATTGCCCCTACCATTCTCAAATTAGCAAATTTGCAGCCAGATAAAGCCAGTCAAGGTATTGATTTGGTGGAAATGGTTAGTAAAAAACAGCCTTCAAGAAAAGAATTCTTCTATGAACACACTTATTTGGGCACACCGCAATTACCTAAAGTGGAAGGTGTTATCAGAAAGGACATGAAATATATGCTTTATATTGAGCATAATTACGAAGAGCTTTATGATTTAAAAACCGATCCTGATGAGAAAGAAAATCAGGCAAAGAATGTAAAGTACTCTTCAAAGTTGTCAGAAATGAGAAAAAAGTATGAGATTTGGAAAAAATCGGTACTTTAATTTCTGACTCTTTCAAGGGCCGAATTAAGTTTTGAAGTTTTATCCGAGGATATTATTAAAAAAAACTTCTATGCCAAACCATGCTCCACCGCAAATTTCACCAAATCAGCAGGAGATTTTATATCAAGTTTGAGATTGATATTGTTACGATGGGTTTTTACAGTGGCAATGGAAAGGAAAAGTTTGTCAGCGATGGCCTCGTTGGTATTGCTTTGGCCAATAAGTCCAATAATTTCAATCTCTCTTTTTGTCAGTTGAAATTGGCGCATGAAATCGTCATCAGCATGACGATTTTCATGAGTACTTTTCTTTATTTTGGGGTCATAATATTTTTTTCCATTCATTACAGTATCAATTGCAGCTAGCACTTCTTCTACTCCGGAATTTTTCAAAATATAGCCATGTACGCCCATTGCGAGGCAATCATCTACAAATTTCTTATCAGAATACATGGTTAGTATGATGATCTTTACTTGGGGCAAATCCTTAATTAGGTGACCTGCCACCTCCAAACCATTGGAATGAGGCATGTTGATGTCCAACAACACCACATCTGCATTGAGGCTATTTACATTATGTATAACGTCTTTACCCGTAAATACTTGACCCACAATTTCTATATTGTCTTCCGCCGAAAGCATCATTTTCATGCCATCGTTAAAAAGCTTGTGATCGTCAGCAATAAGGATTTTTGTTTTCATGAGTTTAGTAATTATGATTTAATTAATATTATAAGAAGACCACGCTGAAAAAGCGAGTCCGACCTTAAGAATCCGAAATCAATAAGGAATCTCCACAACAGCCGTCAATCCACTTGGGCTAAAATCGAGATCAAGTTTTCCGTTGATAAAATCAACTTTTGAAGTCAAATTATTATGAATTGGCTCACCAGTACCATCATCTTCTGCCATTAAAATAAGACTTTCTTTATTATAAATTAATTGAATTGTTGCTTTGGTTGCCTCTGAATTCCTAAGTATATCATTGATTAATTCAGACGCTATCCGAAATATTTGCACTTCTTTGGCTGGGTCTAATTTGCGTTCAAAGCCAACTAAATGATAATCAAATGCTATTTCGCTGTTTTGCGCTACTTTATTAATAGTTTCTTCCAATGATTTTGAAAGACCCAGCTCTGCAAAATTCTTTGGCATTAAGTTATGCGAAACGGTACGCAAGTTCTCAACGGCTCTATCTAAAAGTTTTCTTGACTCCACCAAAATTGGAAATTTTTCCTTATTTTCATCTTTTCGCAATACACTTGACTGGTAGCCTATGGCAGTTGAGAGCATGGCTCCTACATCGTCATAAAGGTCTTCTGCAATACGGTTTCTTTCAATTTCTAATGCATCAATTATTTTCCTAGACTGCTCCTGTTCGTTATCATGTATCTGGGTTAAAAGAAGCTCATTTTGTTGACGATACTTGCTAAAACTAAAATAAATAACCCCTAAAAAAAGCACAATTAAGTCAAAAATGAAACCATAAAGGGTTACATCTAAGCTACCAAATTGAGTAAACTTAAAATAAATGTTGGCTAAGTAAAATAGTAGTATAAAGGCTTTGAATAGGCTAACAATTATAAAAAA
>JANMZR010000174.1:0-5488 GCA_031383555.1 Cytophagaceae bacterium
CTGCATCGTCACCCAGGATCCCTATCTCTACTTTGCCAAGCTCACCCAGTTTTGGAAGCAGCGAACCCAAGGACCGTTCACACCAGGCGTGCAATCTTAATTATCAAATGTGGCCTTATACTAATTAAAATGGAAACAAAAGAAACTAAAAAATATTGGAGTAATCGCTATCAAAACCAAAATATCGGTTGGGATATTGGATACCCTTCCACACCCTTAAAAGATTATATTGATCAATTAGAAAATAAGGCAATACGAATTTTAATTCCTGGTGCTGGCAATGCCTACGAAGCCGAATATTTAATTGAAAAAGGTTTCAAAAACGTGTTTGTTATGGATATTTCCGCATTGCCATTACAAAATTTCGAAGCCAGAAACCCCGATTTCCCTAAAGAACAATTGATTGAAGCCGACTTTTTTCAACATAAAGGTCTATATGATTTAATTTTAGAACAAACATTTTTTTGCTCATTTGAACCTACCACAACCAATAGAGCATGCTATGGGGGGAAAATGGCCGAACTTCTGCGTCCAAATGGTAAACTTGTTGGTCTTTGGTTCGATATTCCTTTAATTGAAGGCAATAGGGATAATCGGCCTTTTGGAGGTATAAAAGAAGAATATTTGGGCTATTTAAATCCATATTTTGAGACAATAACTTTTGAACCCTGCTATAATTCTATCGCCCCAAGAGCAGGTCAGGAGTTATTTGGTGTGTTTAAAAAAGCTTTTTAAAATTCCCAGTAATTTTTAAATTTAACATGAATACTACATTTTGTAGGTAAGGTTCAAAAAAATCACGTATATGAAAGCAAGACATTTAATTATTTTACTGACTATAGTTACATTCATTTCTTGCAACTATGACAAGGAAAAAACTAATGAAAGGAAAAATAATAAATTAATTGGCACATGGAGACTGATTGAGTATTCTGACCTTGACACAGTCAATAATAGATGGACACATCCATATGGTGACCACCCAAAAGGATATTTTACTTATACAAAAAGTGGCATCATTAACTTAAATGGTTCAGCAGAAAAACCATTGGATATTCCCGCTGATTCCGAATATATTAAGCCCTTGACATTAGGAGCTGTTTTAGATAATGCTTGGGGTTATTTTGGAACCTATTCAGTCGACAGTATAAATTCAGTTGTAACACACCACGTCAAGGGAGGTTCAGTAATAAGTTATATTGGAACTGACCAACATCGGCAATTCATTATTAAAGGAGACACTTTATTAATTGGCGACCCAACATTTAAAGTTGGAAAAAGAGTTTTAATAAGAGTAGAATAAAAATCCTTTCCACAAAATCAGGGTTTTGTGCAATTGGGGCATGAAGTTGAAGCAATCATCGGCTGTACAAGTACTAAGCTACGTGAATGCTTACCAAACTTGTAAAATTTTTATTAAAAAGAAGGTAGAAAATTAATCTTCTGTTTTAGTTTTTCAATTAAAATCCAATTGAATTACCTCCGTCAACAGGTAAAGAAACACCTGTTACGTAACAGGCAGCATCTGATGCCAAGAAAACTGCTGCCCAACCAATATCAGTAGGCTTTCCGAACTTTCCCATTGGGGTTCTGTTTAAGGCACGATTCATTCGGTCTGGGTCGGTTCCCATAGCGGTTTTCATCATATTTGTTTCGATAAAACCAGGGGCAATCGCATTTACACGAACGTTATGCGGAGAAAACTCCGAAGCCAACACTTTTACCATGCCTTCTAAACCAGATTTTGAGGCGGCATAAGCTACCACTCGGTCTATTCCATAATAGGCAGCCATTGACGAAATCATAATAATTGTACCACTTTTCCGAGCAATCATGCGAGAAGCGCAAGTGCGAGTTAGTGCAAAAACAGCATTTAGGTTGGTTTGTATAATTCGGTTAAAATCTTCATCAGAAACCTCTAATGCGGGTTTTTTCATGTTAACTCCCGCATTATTTACCAAAATGTCAATTGGTCCGTGAGCAAATTCGATGTCATTTACTAAACTTTCAAGGGAATTTAATTCGGTCACATCATTAACAAAGTAATGAGCGTTGGCACCAAGTTGAGCAACTGCTTCTTTCAGAGCTTCTTCTCTACGGCCTGTAATAATGATAGCTGCTCCCGACCGAATCATGCATTGGGCAATTTCATATCCGATGCCACTTCCCCCGCCTGTGATGAGTACAAGTTTATCTTTTAAAGAAAATGCTGTTTCTTGAGAAAGGTGATTTTGCGACATTTCTATTTTTTTGATAATAAATTTCTTTCGAATGCTTATTGTGAACCAATTAAACTTGGTTTCGAACCACTTTTTACTTATTCAAAGTTATTCTTTGGGCATTTTTCTGTGCTTTTAAAGCCAATTCAGTTGCCAAAAAACAATGATCTTGAGTCATTGCTGTTTCGGTTCGATTCAAAATATCATCAACCAATAATGTGCCATACGGCAAGTTTTGGGCGGAACATTCAAAATATTTAGTTTCTTTACCGTCGGTCAAAAACAAATGATTACCCCCTTCTCGACCACCAATATCAATATTTTTACGAATTTCTATAAAACCTTCTGTCCCTAAAATTGTCAAACGACCGTCACCCCAAGTTTTTAGACCATCGGGCGTAAACCAATCTACTCTTATATAACCCATTCCCCCATTTCCACGTAACATTACATCTCCAAAATCTTCAAATTTTGGGTATTGTGGATGGTGTACATTGCCAATTTGTGAGGCTATGATGTCGGCTTTAGTTGAATTGGTAAAATATAAAAATTGGTCAAATTGGTGGGACCCGATGTCAGTGATAATTCCACCAAACAAATCCTTATCAAAAAACCATTCGGGCCTTGTTTTAAAGTTGGCTCGATGAGGCCCAAGTCCAATGGTTTGGATTACATTTCCTATTGCACCTGCTTTTACTAATTCACCCGCTTTTATGGTCGCTCTGTTTTCAAAGCGTTCGCTATAACTTATTGAATAAATACGGCCAGTAGCTTTTTGTACTTTCCGAACTTCTGCGAGTTGTGTTAAAGTGGTAATTCCCGGCTTGTCTGTCATAAAATCTTTGCCTGATTTCATTACTTTGATACCCAGCCCAGCCCTTTCTGAGGCAATGGCTGAACTTAACACTAACTGAATAGCTTTATCTTCTAAAATCTCTCGCTCATCTTTTACTAATTTTGCATCAGGATATCGTTCGGCAAATTCAGCAATTAGATCTTTTTCTTTAGCATAGTACGAAATCAACTGACCGCCACCTCTTATTACAGCTTTTACCTGCCCATAAATATGCCCATGATTCATCCCTATTACTGAAAACCTAAGACGTGGACTAACATATATTGGCTGTGGTAAAGCTTTTACAGTCTCGGTTTTTAAATGCCTAAAATCACTGTTTTGAAACATTGGCATTGTAATCATTCCTGCCGCAGCCGAAGTTGACTTTTTGAGGAAATCACGTCTATTATTATTTTCCATTTTTTATATTCAAGATTATAGATTTGAGATATTTTCTATTTCGAATCCAACTCTTATTCTTTACATTTTTATAAAATTAGTACCATAAGGTTTTCTTTGGGTACGAGTAAGCATGGCATTTGCCTCATTGTCGTTCACGAAGCGTTCTGTTTTTGGATTCCATGTTAATTTTCTTGGCAATTTCATAGCGATATGACTAATTAAACATACGCTGCAAGCCCTATGGCCCATTTCAACAGGCGAAATTGGTTCTTTTCTGCTTTGAATACAATCAAGCCAGTTGCCATGGTGTTCTGTGCTTTTGTACAAATGAATTTCGTTTTCACCAATTACTGATTCGAGTATTTTTGGGTCGCTGGCATCTAACGCTTTACTACTTTTGGCTTTTGAGATCGGGTCGCTTGCCGAAGCCGTATAGTCGCCACGAGACACAAAAATCCAACCCTCAGAACCTTCATAACGAATTCCATTTGGGAAACCCCCACTTGTGTACATCGTTATGCCATTTTCATAGTCAGCTTTTACCATAAAATCTCCATGAACATTCCATAAGCCTGATTTAGGAAATTCTGCAACTGCTTGTACTGAAGTTGGACCCGTATATTCAGTATCCATGCCCCAAGCAGCTGAATCGAAATGATGCTGCCCCCAACCTGTGATCATTCCTGCCCCAAATTGTTCAATTCGTAGCCAACCAGGGCGACCATAGCCTACTTGTGGGTGAACGCCCGTTTCTGTATATGGCACATACGGTGTTGAACCTAACCAAGCATCGTAATTAAATCCTTTTGGTACCGGCATAGCGGGAGCGGCAGGTCCTGAGGGGTCGCCAGGAAGTCCAACTTTTACGGTATGTAGTTTGCCAATTCGGCCATTTCTAACTAATTCGGCGGCAAATCTGAATTGAAAAGATGAACGTTGCTGCGTACCAACTTGAAGGATTCTCCCTGTTTTCTTGATAACATTGCTCAATAAACGCCCTTCGGCTATTGTGAGAGAAGTGGGTTTTTGTAAATAAATATCTTTGCCTGCCAAAGCTGCTTCGATGGCTGGTTGAGCATGCCAAAAATCGGGCGTTGAGATGATAACTGCGTCAATGTCCTTATTTAAAAGCATTTCACGATAATCATCATACATTTTTACATCTACATAATTGTCTTGACCAGTTTTTTTCTTGTAGTAATTTTCGACCAATAATTTCCCGTCTACTAAACGATTAGCATCCAAATCGCAGACAGCCATCATTCGGGCGGAGTCATGCTGAATTGTACCAACCATATCATGGTCACGGCCGATTCTTCCACAGCCAATTTGACCAATATTAATTTTGTTACTTGGGGCGTTTTTACCAAATACGGAAGCAGGTACAATGGTTGGAAAACCAATTGTTGCTACTACACCCGTTAAGGTTTTTTCTATAAACTTTCTGCGTTCCATTTTAAATTTTATTAAGGTTGAATTTTATTTATGCCAAGTTTGAAACTTGTTTTATTTAAGGTTAATTTACAAATTTAATCAGCTATTACTCAATTTTGTATTTATCAAATTGTTCGGCAATTTTAGCTGCTACAACATCGCCCGAATGTATTAAAACTCGGTACCGAAGTTTTATTATTTGCCCTTTTTTCAGCGTTGTTTCTTTGCCATTTTGAGGCCAATACATGGGAGTAGGTGAGAAAAAACCATAATCACGGGTAAACCACGGAGAGGGATACCACTCGTTTGTGGGGTGTTGCAAAATCGCCATTCCTTCTGTTTTATCGCCACGTTTGCCAAAGAAATCGATCCATGGCGAAGCTTTACCAAAAGTTTCTTTTTCGCCCCTATTTCCTTCGGCATTAACCATTGTTCCGCCATTGGTTACGGCAAGGTCGGCATCCATTCTGCCACTAAAAAGTGAGTGGTTTGTTTTATCTATCGTTACATCTATTAGCATTTCCATCGTAATGTCAAAATCTATCTGAAAAAGATCTTTTGATGGTGCGGTGATGGTAATTTTTCTAATATCTTTTAC
>JANMZR010000334.1:0-7782 GCA_031383555.1 Cytophagaceae bacterium
ACGTTATTTGTAGGAACACGCCTCTAATCGTGTTCTTACGTGAAAGTCCTATTTCTTTTTATTTGTTTTCATTTTTAGGAAAAACCTAAAAAACTTATTTTTCTTAAACCAAATATTTTTTCCAAAAATCAATAGTACGCCCCCAAGCCAATTTGGCAGCAGCTTCATTATATCTTGCTGCGGATGTATCGTTATGAAAAGCATGATTTACAGCTTCATACATATAAAGTTCATACGTTTTGTTATTGGCTTTTAGTGCCTCTTCATATTCTTTTATTCCTCCATTCACACGTTCATCTAGGCCAGCATAATGTAGCTGAACAGCAGCTTTAATTTTCGGGACTTCAGTTGTGGTGGCCTGCCTGCCGTAAAAAGCAACTGCAGCTTTTAGGTTGGGCACATTTACCGCCAAGTTATTGGCCATTGCACCACCCCAGCAAAATCCAACACAGCCATATTTGCCATTAGAGTCTTTTCTCGTAGCCAGATAATCAAATGCTTTCACGAAATTGGCTAAGTTTTCCTCTGGCTTTAAAGCAGAGAAAGCTGCTCTTGATTCATCTTCATTAGCTGGAACCGGTGTTACGGTTGAAAGAATATTTGGCGCAATAGCTAAAAAGCCTTCCTTGGCAGCTCTTCTTGCCACATCTTCGATATGGGCGTTTAGGCCACGGTTTTCATGAATTACTACTACAGTTGGGTACTTTTTATCAGCTTTAGGTCGAGCTACATAAGCTTTCATAGTACCGTTTACCCCTGGGTATTCAATATATTCCGTAAAAAGGTCATCAGTAGTACTTTGGGCAATGGCATAATTACTTTCTAAGGCTGGCAATATGGCCAAAGCGGCAGTCATTCCACCAGTCAGTTTTGCCAATTTATCTAAAAATACATTTCTAGTAAGCGGCAAATGGGTGTATTCGTCGTATAGATTAATGATTTCTTGTTTCATTTTTCGAATTATTTATATTTTTCAGTTCAAAATTATTCATTTTTTATCTGAAAAAGCAACAATTTTATTCCGAGTAATATGAAATCCTATTTTATAACCATAATAGCCGACTTTTCAACCCTATTATTAGACGATTCGGGATATGGGTTTACCGCCTTTAAACTAATATTGTAATTATCTAATGTAACATTTGAGATAATTGGTAATTGACTATCGCATTGAATACATAGTTCCTTATTAGTATATTTTTTGTTATTAATTTCCATATCAAATTTTACGATAGCTTCACCAGCACGCACACAAACCACATCTTTTGGGCAACGGCTGTCGTTTATTTCTAGTAATTTCAAATTGATATACGATTTTCCATCTTTTAAAGATACAGTTTCACCTTTTTTTAATGAGAATTCGTTATTTAACTTTAAAACAGATTCCTTTTTGCATGCAAATAAGGATAAAACCAACATAAATATTATTGAATTTTTCATATATTTAGAATAATAAATAAATGACATGCTTTTATCATAAAACGTTGGAATTTATTTTAAATTATTATAATTGTTACACGAAATAAATCTATTTTATGAAAAAAATACTCGCTTTTTTGTTTACTTGCGCTATTATAGCAAATATTAACGCTCAAACTGCAGAACTCAAAAAAATATCAGTTAAGGGAAATAATTTTGTTACACCTGACGATAAGCCATTCATATTTAAAGGATTAAATATTGCCGATCCAGACAATTTGGCTGCCAAAGGCCATTGGGATAAAGCGTTTTTTCAGGAAGTAAAAAATTGGGGGGCTAATGTGGTGCGTTTCCCAATTCACCCACGAACTTGGCAAAAGCAAGGAAAAGTTAATTATTTGAAAATGCTTGATGAAGGGATTAATTGGGCAAAAGAATTGGGTATTTATGTCATTATCGATTGGCATACCATTGGAAACTTGCGAACTGAAATGTATCAGGCTGATGGCTATGAAACTACTCGAAAAGAAACTTACGAGTTTTGGCGTACCATGGCCAAACAATATAAAGGCAATAATACTGTCGCATTTTTTGAGCTTTTTAACGAACCAACTACCTATAACGGACAACTTGGAACTTGCTCCTGGGCCGATTGGAAAGCAATGAATGAGGAAATGATTGGCATTATTAGAGCCAATGGTGGTACGGCAATACCACTTGTGGCTGGCTTTAATTGGGCCTATGATTTAACGGAAGTTGCTAAAAACCCCATAAATGCTGAAGGTATTGGTTATGTATCGCACCCCTACCCTATGAAGCGAAAAGCACCTTGGGAAGCCCAATGGACTAAAGACTGGGCCTTTGTTAAAGATAAATACCCGCTAATTTTAACAGAAATTGGCTTTTCATTAGCTACAGAACAAGGCAATCATGTACCCGTTACCGATGATGGCAAATATGGCGAGGCCATTACAAAATATTGTGATGATAGAGGTATTTCTTGGGTGGTTTGGGTGTTTGACAACCAATGGGCACCACGTATGTTTACTGATTGGGATTTCACCCCAACTGCACAAGGAAAATATTTCAAAAAAGCCTTATTAGATAGCGCTAACAAATAAATTATTAGTACAGAAATTTATATGCATTTCTTACCTCAAATCTATAATTTACCCTCTGCTTTTAAAGTTTGTCTTGTCCAAATAGCTGTTAACAAATCTACAACACCAAAACCAATAAATACAATAGGTGCAATGCCAGCAATTACTAAAATTGTTGAACCTAAAAAATAAAGCATTCGACCCCAAACTGTCAATTTTAAAAATTCTGTAAGGTCTTTTTTTGCAGATTGATGGTAATAAAAACCGAGAATCAATGCCAAAATACCAACAACTCTTATCCAGGGTTCATTTGTTTCGGGCAGCTTCCACAAATCTGTAAATAATTTTGGTACAATAGCTAATTGTGCGCCAATAAAAAATAAATAATAGCTAAAATAGAGTACTGTTTTTGCTGATTTTGACATGTTTTTTAAGATTTAGAGATTTTAAATTTGAATGTTTAAGCGCAAAAATAACATTTTAAATGTATTTACAAAATAAGTATCTAAGTGGTAATATATTATTTTTAAGAATATTCCATTTTTACTTAAAGTGCAGTTAAAGTTCCATAACAAAGAAACACAAAACTTTCCAATTTCATTTTAAGACATTAAATTTTGCTTAATATATGCTTATCAATATAAAATGTTCCAAAAGGTATTAGGCTGGATATTAGCACTTTGGCTGTGGTTCCGAATAGTTTCCAACGCTCTTGATTTGCTACTATAACCGTTGCAATTACAAAAAGTACGAATAAAATTCCGTGTAGTTGCCCAATTGATTTAACTAAAGATGGATTGCCCCAAACGTATTTATAAGGCATGGCAATAAAGAGTAAAATTAAAAAAGAAACCCCTTCAACAAAAGCAATTAATCGTAAGCGACCAATATTAGTCGAAATGTATTTGTTCATAATAAATTATTGTAATTAATTGCAAATTTACATCATTATGTAGAACCAAATCATATATTTTCAACAACTAAATTATCAGTTTATCCAATTTTTTTTAAGAAGTTGACCACTTAATAAATATAATACTATATAAATGCTTTATCATACGGATAATTGAAAATATTCTATCAATTTTGAATATAATATTATTAGAAGCAACATTAATAAATAATTTTTTAAATCGTAATTAAACATCTAGAATCATGAAAAGCACTTTTTTAACCATCGCATTAATTTTATTTTTAGGCTCTTTGAGCTGTAAAAAATCAAGTCCTGTTACTCCAGCACAATGTTCTAATACTATTTCAACAGAATATTCAACCGCTTTGAATGTATGGTTAGCTGATCCAACCAATAATACAAAATGCAAAGCAGTAGTGGATATTCTTGGAAAATTGCTCAATTGCCCTGGCGTTGCAGCTGTTACAAAAACTGAATACCAAAAGCTGTTGAATGATAGCCCATGTAAATAGAATATTTGAAATTTAATACAATAAAGCATCTAAATTCTCTATTTAGTTGCTTTTTTGTTTAATTTTTTTTTATTTCCTCCAGTTTTGTCTTTACATCATATCGCCTTTGTTGCAAAAAAATTAAAGAAACTCTTGCTTCTTAAAATTTAAATTAGAATATTTGTAAAAGTATTAACCAAATGGTTAAACCAATTAATTAAATCAAGTAGTTGGTTTATTTTATTCATGATAGATATAAAAGAAGAAAGTACTGAAGAAAGAATATTGATTGCCGCTGAAATGGTTTTCATGCGTGATGGCTACAATGGCTCTCGAATGCAAGATATTGCCGATAAAGCAGGAATAAATAAAGCCATGTTACATTATTATTTCAGATCAAAGGATAAGCTTTTTGAGCATATTTTTGATTTGAAATCAAAACTTTTTTCCCCAAAAATAGAAGGCTTATTAGCTGAAAATCAATCGTTTATTGAGTTAATACAAAATTTTATTGAAAAATATTTTGAGCTTTTAATAGCCAATCCTTTTTTGCCGTTGTTCATCATAAATACAGTAAATAACCCAAATCGGCCAGATTTTTTAGAAAAGCTTCCTTATCAATTAAATAGAAAATTTGCGGAAAAATATTTGGAAGATTTGGCTAATAGAAAAGTTAAGCAAATTAATCCATTGCAATTTATTATTTCGGTAATGGGCATGTGCATATTTCCTTTTATGGCAAAACCAATGATAAAAAAAGCTTTTGAAATGGACGAAGTTCAATTTGAAAAAATAATGGAAGCTCGTGTAGAAGAATTGAAAAATTATGTTGAAATGATTTTAAAACCTTAAAAATCAAATAAATACAAGATGAATAATAAATTTTTATATTTTTTTTTTATTTTAATTATTTTTCAAAATTTTGCAAAATCGCAAATTAGTTTGCAGGAAAGCATCGATTTGGCTGAAAAAAATAGCGCTTTAAAATCTATTATTCCGCTAATAAAAGATGCTGAAAACCTCCAATTAGCAGTTTTAAACAAAAACCTTTTACCACAAGCTTCATTAGGTGTGCAAGCCACTTGGCAGTCTGTTGTAACAGGCTTGCCTATTAAATTTCCGGGGGTAGATATTCCTGTAATTCCGAAAGACCAATATAAAGCTACACTTGATTTTAACCAAACCATTTGGGATGGTGGCCAGCTAAAAAGCCAAAAGCAACTGGCAATGGCCAATTCAAATACTGAAACCAAATCTATTGAAAATAATGTCTATCAAATTCATGAGCAGGTTGCCAACCTTTATTTTGGTGCCATTTTGGCAGAAAAGCAATTTGAGTCATTGGAAATTACTAAAAATGATATTGAAAATAATTGGAAGCGGTGGAATGCCAATTTGCAAAATGGTACAATTATAAAAAGCAATTTGCTCGCTTTAGAAGCTAAGCTAATAGAAATCAATCAGTTAGAGCTTGAAGTAAAAAGTAAAAAATTATCAGCTTTAAGTGGATTAAGTATTTTAACAGGTCAAGAATTTACTGAAAATACAAAATTAATTGCTCCAGATTTATCAGAAAATGAATCAAATTTAATTCAAAGGCCTGAACTAAAGTGGTTTGAATCCCAAAAGTTGGTGGCAGATGCAAATAAGGAAGTCTCCAATTCAAAATATACGCCAAAGCTTAATCTTTTTGGCACGGGTGGCTATGGCAGGCCGGGTTTGAACTTTCTTTCTCCTGATTTTGCTACTTATTTTATTGGTGGGCTTTCGTTAAAAATACCGATTTCTCAATTATATACCAGATCCAAAAACATTGATTATCAATTAATTGACATAAATAAACTGAAAATTGATAAACAAAAAGATGCATTTATTCAGCAAATAAATTTGAAATTATCAGGCTTAAAAGAAGAAGCTATTAGGCTTTCTGAACAAATAAAAGAAGACCAAAAGCTGATTGAAATTAGAGCTCAAATGAAAAAATCTGCTCAAAATAGGTTAGATAATGGCGTAATTACAATAAGTGAATATCTGACTGAAATTGATAACGAGTCGCTGGCCAAGCAAAATATGATTTTACACCAAATTCAATTGATTCAGATGAAAAATATAATCAACATTACTTTAGGAAATTAATTGAATTTTACAAAAATAATTATTATGAAAATTAAAGAAATTACAATTATATTATTGATAATTAGTGTATTAGTATCTTGCAAATCGTCTGATCAAGATTTTGACGCCACTGGAGTATTTGAAGCTGAAGAGGTAATAGTTTCAGCCGAATCAACTGGTAAATTATTGAATTTTACTGCCTCTGAAGGCGATAATTTAAAGGCAAATCAAATAATTGCAAATATCGATTGTGATAATATTGATTTGCAAAAAGCCCAAGTGCAAGCCAGTATTTCAGCCTTAAAAATGAAACAAAATGAGGCTGGTCCCCAAATACAAATATTACAGAAACAAGCTGATAATCAGAGAGCTATGCTCAATACCCAAAAGGCACAATGGCGTGTTTTGGATAAAGAAAAAGCTAGGTTGACTAAGCTCGTAGCCGCTGAAGCTGCCCCACAAAAACAATGGGATGATATAGATGGCCAAATGGATATATTGGAAAAACAAATGGAAAGTACTCAAAGTCAAATAGCGCTTACAAATCAGCAAATTGTATCGCAAAAGGCGCAAATTGGCATTCAAAATCGTGGAATACTGAGTGAAACCCAACCGCTAAAAATGAGGGTTGCGCAAATTGAGGAGCAATTAGGCCGATGTAAAGTTGTGAACCCTTTTGAAGGAACAGTTTTGGTGAAGTATACCCAAAATCAAGAGGTGGTGGCTGCTGGTAAGCCAATTTATAAATTGGCCGATTTAAATAATATGGTTTTAAGGGCCTATTTAGCGGGTACGCAACTAGGTTTGGTAAAAGTAAACCAAACTGTAAAAGTTTTTATTGACAATGGAAAGGACAACTATAAGGAGTTGTCTGGTGTAATTAGCTGGATATCAAATAAATCGGAGTTTACTCCAAAAACCATCCAAACCAAAGACGAACGAGCAAACCTAGTTTATGCAGTAAAAATCAAAGTGAAAAACGACGGTTTTGTTAAAATTGGGATGTATGGAGAGTTGAGGTTTTGAGAATAGGATAAAGACAAAGGGGCATTATGCAAATAGGGAATAGGCAAATAGGCAATGGGCTATGAGCTCATTACTAATTTATTCAAAACTTATTTCAAAATACTTTAGTTTCAAATCTAAAAACCCATAACTAATCACTCCTAACTTCTATCTTATCACTTATATCAGAAAAATGATTTCGATCCAAAATATCACCAAAACTTACGAAAAGGGAACTGTTAAAGCCCTTGATAATGTGAGCTTTACGGTAAATGAAGGCGAACTTTTTGGTTTGATTGGGGCCGATGGAGCGGGTAAATCTACACTTTTTCGAATTTTAACTACATTATTAATTCCAGATTTGGGAACTTCAACGGTTGCCGGCTATGATTCTGTGAAAGACTTTAAGGCAATCAGGAAAATTGTCGGCTATATGCCAGGCAAATTTTCCCTTTATCAAGATCTCAGTATTGAAGAAAATCTCAATTTTTTCGCCACAGTTTTCGGGACTAGTTTAAAAGATAATTTCCATTTGATCGAGGAAATATATGTGCAAATTGAGCCATTCAAAAAGCGGTTGGCTGGTCAGCTTTCTGGCGGAATGAAGCAAAAGTTGGCCCTTTGTTGTGCCCTTATCCACGAGCCAAAAGTATTGTTTTTAGATGAGCCAACTACAGGTGTCGACCCAGTTTCTAGAAAAAAATTTTGGGAAATGCTAGGCCGATTGAAAGCCAAAGGC
>JANMZR010000398.1:0-7760 GCA_031383555.1 Cytophagaceae bacterium
GTAAATATTGGCTAAAAACCGAAAATATTTCATTAAAAGACTTAACCAAAGCAGAAATTATCATGCTTACAATTTTAGCCACAATAACTTTACTTGTAGGTATTTTACCAAATATAATTTTTGATATGACCCATTTAGGGGTTTCCGAATTTATGAGTTTTTTCAAATAAATAGCAATGTTGTCTAGCAAAGCTTTTTATATGCTTTACATTATCTTTTTGAATTTATAAAAAATTGAATTTACTCGAAAAACTATACTCAATAATTACAGGCTTACCAATGTTGGCATCGGAAATATTTCTGATACTTGCATTTATAGTTATTGTAATTGTTGAATTGGTGTTATTTAGAAAAAAACCAACCGAATTGTCAGCTTCTGAAAGCCAAAAATGGCTATGGGGTTTTAGTTTAGCAATTGTTATATTTACTAGTTATATAACTGTAAATCAATCGAATATGATTGATATAACTCAAAATAAAAGTAACTTTTATATTATTGATGCGCCTTCGATATTTTTCAAAATACTTATTATAATTGCCACAATGATTGTTCTCTTTCATGTGAAAATCATGAAATATACCTTGCAAAATGAATTTTATCCACTACTAATTTTTCAGATTTTAGGCCTATTTTTACTTACAATTTCAACAAATTTTTTATTAATTTATATATCAATTGAAATTGTATCGATTGCATCTTACATATTTGTAACATTTGGAAATAATAAAAAGTCGGCAGAAGCAGCCATAAAATATGCTTTATTTGGTGGTGTGAGTTCGGCAATAATGTTATATGGGATTAGCTTATTGTATGGAATTACGGGTACGATGGATATTTTAAATCCTGATTTTTCAAAAAACCTAAATCAAATAGAACCCAATTTGCTTTCATTTGTATTGCTGCTTACACTTGGAGGCTTTTTGTTTAAAATTTCAGCCTTCCCATTTCATTTATGGGTGCCCGATGTTTATGAAGCAACGCCCACCCCCATCGTATCATTTTTATCAATAGCACCAAAAGCGGCTGGAATACTTGTTTTAACAAGGTTGATTACTGTAATCCCAAATTCCCAACAAAGTCTATTAATATTTATTTCTATTTTTAGTATTGCAATAGGCAATTTTTCAGCCTTGAGGCAAACTAATGTCAAAAGAATGTTAGGCTTTTCCACAATTGCCCAATCAGGTTTTATAATTGCTTCCATTTCTAGTTTTTCTAATTTGGGGCTTCAATCGGCTTATTACTATTTGTTTGGCTATGTTTTTAGCAATATGTTAGCCTTTTTTCTAATTGATAGTTTTAAAGAAAAAACCCAAGAATATTCATTTGAAAGTTTTAAAGGCATAAGTAAATATTCGGGTGCTTGGGGAATATTCGTTATAATTTCTATGATTTCGCTGGTTGGGCTCCCTCCTACTGTTGGTTTTTCTGGAAAATTATTTATTTTTTCTGCTTTATGGGAGGGTTTTCAAAATGAACAAAATCGTTTACTTTTATTTTTGATTGGCTTTGGCTTATTAAACACGGCTATATCATTATATTTTTATCTGAAGTTACCTTATTTTGCATTTTTCAAAAAAGGCACTGAAACTAGATCCATTTCTTTTACCAAAAATCAAATAATATTTTCTGTAATATTATCAATTCCCATTTTATTTTATTTCTTTAAAGCCGATTTATTGATGAATTGGATTGGTGAAGTATTGAAATAGATAAAATAGTAATCTTTTTGTTTTTTTAAAAATTTGGCAATATTGGATAAAAATTAACACAATAGTTGTAACCAAAAACTTAAAAAAAGAAATTCTAGAACAATTAATAACCAAGCGTTTGGCTCGAATTTCAGCCTCTGAAAAAGACTATTTTTCTGTTGCTTACAAAATTCCATTTAAAGTCGAATATCATGATTCAGAAATTACTCCTATGGGTTTAGCTTCGTATTGGCATAAGTTACTAGTTACCAACATTATCATTTTATTAAATAAAATTTTTAATGAAAATTTAGAGATAATTATCTTAGGTAGCAATTCTTTTGTTCAAATTCCAAAATTTGAAGGTGGTTATTATATGCCAGATGTACTAATTTTAAACAATGAACCAATATTTAACTAAAATTTAACTTCAATTATAACTAACTCTTATCTTGTAATTTAGGTGTTATCGTTATCGCCAGCCACTTCAGATTATGACACTACTGAGAAACTCCCTGAATACAAGCCTATTGAAAGTCTTCAGCAAATTATTTTTATAAGCCAAAAAAAGATTAATGTTTCGGTTTATACTCGACAAGGCACTTCAAATATTTGGTAGAATCAAGATTTTGACCAAGAAACGGATAAAATTTTCATAGATAATAGAACAATTTTAGTAATGGATATTTACAGGAAAATTAAATTTGTAAAATAACTAATTGGAAATATTTTATTTATCAATTTAAAATTTATTTCTAAAATTATATCGATTAACTTTGCATTATAAAAATCAAGAGAAATGCATCTATCATATAAAAAGATATTTGAAATAAACTAAAAGCCAAACCATGCGAAATCGTATGGTTTTTTTGTTTTATTTATATTATTTCATTGAAAAGTATAATATTTTTTGAAATCAATTTAAAAAATTTATAAATGTCCGATTCCATAAAACATGAGTGCGGTATCGCCCTTATCCGACTCCGAAAACCTTACCAATATTATATCGATAAATATAATACACCACTCTATGGAGCGAATAAGCTTTACCTGATGATGGAAAAGCAAGTGAATCGTGGGCAAGATGGTGCCGGTGTAGCCAATATTAAACTCAATGTATCGCCTGGGCATCGTTACATAAGTCGCTATAGATCAGTCGAAAAGCAAGCAGTAGCCGATATTTTTGAGCGAATAAATAAGAAATTCAGAAAGGCCACCAAGGGTTATAAAAAGTATGAAAAAAATGCCAATTGGTTACAAGAAAATGTTGCTTTTTCAGGTGAAGTATGGTTAGGGCATTTGCGTTATGGCACACATGGCGAAAATGAAATTGAAAACTGTCACCCGATGTTGCGTCAAAGTAATTGGCGCAGCCGCAATTTAGTAATGGCAGGCAACTTCAATATGACAAATGTTGAGGAACTGTTCGACAAACTGGTATCGCTTGGGCAGCATCCAAAAGAAAATGTTGATACTGTGACAGTTATGGAAAAAATTGGCCACTTTTTGGATGAAGAAAATCAAAGACAGTTTGATTATTTTAAAAGCAATTTTGAAAACCCTGAACTATCAGACGTTATTGAGGAAAATATTGATATACAACGAGTTCTGAATCGTTCATGCAGAGATTTTGATGGTGGTTACAGTATGGCTGGAATGACAGGCTATGGTGCCGCATTTATTGCACGTGACCCTTCTGGAATACGACCTGCCTTTTGGTATGCCGATGATGAAGTGGTGGTGGTGGCCTCCGAAAAGCAGGCCATAAAAACAAGTTTCAATTGTGACTATTCGCAAATAAAAGAGGTAAAGCCTGGTCATGCCTTAATCATCCATAAGGATGGGCACTACACAGAAGAAGAGTTTCGCCAACCAATGGAACGAAAATCGTGCAGCTTTGAACGAATTTATTTTTCAAGAGCCTCCGATCCAAACATATATGCTGAGCGGAAAAACTTAGGTAGATTCATATTTCCTCATATTTTAGAGGAAATTGATTACGATTTAGAAAATACAGTTTTCTCCTATATTCCAAATACTGCAGAAACAGCCTTTTTGGGCATGATTGAAGGCTTGGAAACACATTTGGCTGAATATGCGAAAAGAGAAATAATGAAAGGTAATCTTTCTGAAACAGAAATTGATAAGATTTTAATGTTTAGACCAAGGGTTGAAAAATTGATTTCTAAAGATGTAAAAATAAGAACCTTTATTACCAATGATACTGAGCGTGACGACATGGTAGCACACGTATACGATACTACTTACGAGGTAATTAGGAAAAATACTGACAATGTTGTGCTCATTGATGACTCAATAGTTAGAGGTACAACTTTGGAAAAGTCTATCCTAAAATTATTAGATAAATTAGAGCCGAAAAAGATTGTTATTGTTTCGTCAGCACCACAAATTCGATTCCCTGATTGCTATGGTATTGACATGTCGAAAATTAAAGAATTTGTCGCATTCAGAGCAGTATTGGCTTTAATAAAAGAAAGAGGCTTGGAAAATCTTTTGGATGATATTTATGAGGAATGTGTGGCTGCTTTAGATTCTGATAAAATATACGAAACAAACTTTGTAAAAAAAGTATATGAGCCATTTACCTATGAAGAAGTGTCAAATAAAATAGCGGAAATAGTGAGGCCAAAAGACCTAAAGGCAGAACTTTCAATTGTTTACCAAACAGTAGAAAACCTGAACAAAGCTTGCCCCAACGACCTTGGCGACTGGTATTTCACGGGAAACTACCCAACGCCAGGAGGTAATAAAGTAGTAAACAAAGCCTTTATTAATTTTATGGAAGGTAAAGGGGTGAGGGCTTATTAGAAATTAGAAATTAGAAATTAGAAATTAGAAATTAGAAATTGAGAAGTCTTTCTAAAGAAAAAAGGTTCCAGAAATATAAATTTTTGGAACCTTGTTTTATTATTTTCAACTATTTAATCATTAAAATTTCAATGATTGAATCTTTCAAAAACGATAAGAATAACCCAAATTCAACAGATAATCAGCAAAAGCTGCATCGCCATGCTTTTTACCTAAAGGATCCTGCCGATCGCTCCAGCTTTTTATACGATTTCGAACCAATGCATATGGCACTGTAAAGGTAAAAGTGTGTTTTCCTTTTTGCAAAACCAAGCCAGGCTCAATTGAAATGATATAACCTGGTCTACGAGAACCTTCACTTTTACCAATCACATCAATAGCAGGTAAACCTTCAGCTCTTCCTCCTAAAGTAAGCAATAGGCCTTGTTTTGGTAAAACGGAATAAGCTACCCCTAGACGAGCTCCAAATTGGTCGGGTACAGACAGCGCAGTATATTGATTCACACCTTTTGGGCTGAATAAATAAAATCCATTATAATACAATGAAGCATTAGTGAAAAGGGTCTGAAAACCTTGTACCTCCACACTATAACCCCAGCCACCATCTCCTAACTGCATTGATTGATCTAAATTTTTTGTTTGAATATACTCCTTACCTGTTTTATCTAATTTATGAAAGTCCCCTTGAACGTTTGAGTTGCCAGTAGGCGCTTTTACCCCAATACCAATTGCAATATTACCTTTCATTGCCGTATGTGGATCAAAAAGCCAATAGTTAGCCGATAGCCTCATATCGCCAACTCCTTTTGAATAGGTATGGAATCGTTTTTGTTGAGGATTGATTTCAATACCATTACCATAATGTTCATAAAGTGACGAACGGTCATTATCAGACATTGGCACATTTAAAGCAATTGACAACCTATCCGAAACTGCATAGGAAAGGCCAAAATCAAAATTATGTGAATCGTTGATAACTTGAGTTCCATTTTCAACACGCTCTTTTTGTTCCACTTTACCTACAAAATGTTTGTAAGAATGTAAGTTTCTATAACTTGAAGTGAATTGAAAATCACCTTTTTTCATAAAGGAAGTAGGTGAATTTACGTTACCTGATGCACAAGCCATTGATCGTACTGCAATACAGCCCTGCGAATTTCCCGTAATGGTTGTAATTAAAATGCAAAATATAATTATGTGTGTTTTCATGATTTTTGAATTAAATATTTTTAATTATTAAGAAAATTAAAGTCCAGAGCCATCTGCCTTTCCTCTCACAATTGCAAATTCTCCTATTTTTTTACCATGCTCTAAACCCATAGTACAGTCAACTCTAAAATGAATTAAACCATACACTCTGGAGTCAGATGCTTCTTTTGCTTGTGCTGTAAATTCACTCGCTTTCTCTGGAAAAATAGAGCCCAATACTGTTGCTGCAGCAGATGAAAAGGTAGAATGGCCAGAAGTATAAGAAGGGAAATTAGGTAAACCTACCGAAGTTTTTACACCAAATTGCTGAGGGCGTGGCGTATAATAATAATACTTCGTGTCCCAACAGGCAATTCCAGCGTCCATCAAAGCTGTGCCAACCAATGCCAAAGTACGGGCTGTACGCACCTCACTATACTTGTATTTAAAACAATTATTGGCTGCAGCCCGATGCCAGTGGCCCGGTGGAGTATAACTTCCTGCGCCATCAGCCCAATAATTAGCAATACGAGCTTGTTCACGTGTCTGATTTTTATTGATAGATTTTAATTCATCCAACTCTTTTTGCCATTCAGTTGAGCCAACTATAAACGGTAAAGCTGGCCTAATTTGAGCCATTACCGATTTATCAAAATTCCAAGTGGCTACAGCACCATAATTTGGCAACATTGGCGGACGTAAAGGCGATTCTTGACTTACCCATATATCTTTAATACCTCTTTCTTTAGCCGCAACTATCATTCCCGCTGTAAGTGCTTGATTATTAGCCGCTCCCATTCCATCAGTTTTGGCTTTTGCCATTATTTTGGCACCCACAGCTTTACCTAATGCATCACCAGCTGCAACATCACTTTCTACATTCATGCCAGCCCAATATCGAGCATTTTTGGCTTCGGCCAATTTCCCATCCAAATAGGGTACTTCACCAGGAAACATCGCAATTAAAATTGTATATGATGCGGCTGCAACCACTGCATCCTCACTTGGATACGAAGGCAAGCCTGAAGCTGGTAATAAAGTAGTAATTGAAGCATCAGTTTTTGAAGGTGCTTGACGATTAAATTTATTCTTATAAGCCCAAGTACTCACTAAAGCATCATATTGGGCAACAGATAAATAGGCCAATACTCGAGCTGTGTATGGAGGGTTTGCAAATGGAAATTTAGGATAATTCAGCGGATTGGTAGCGTCAGGAACAGGGTATTTTCCATCTGCCCCAGCAGCTGGAGCTAAATTATACCTAGCGGCCAATTCTCTTGCTATCTCATTCCAACGATATACAGCACCAACACCCCAATAAGCAACCGATTTCTTTTGCTCAGGAGTAATTGTAGCAACTAATCCTTTGAGTTTGGAAAGCTCAGCAATATATTCAGCTGAATTTGTGGCTTTCGGTTCTGCGACAACTATTTCATCGGCAGTTTTCAGTATATAAGGTTTCCAAGAGCCAGCATTCAAATCTTGATTTGTTGGCAAATAAACCGATACTACCGGTTCATTTAGGTTTTTTTCACAAGAATTAAAAATTAAAATTATTAATAAAAGTGAAAAATTTTGTAAGTATTTTATATTTAATATGCTTTTCATTTTTTTATTTTTTTTTAGAAATCAATAACAAGATTCTGATTATTTTGAAACAAGATTTTTAGCTTTTATTTGGTATAAAACTCCAACAGAATAGATTGTACTCATCCCAACGTTATAGCCTTTGTAACAATAACCAATTCTTGCGTTTATGCCTAAGTTTTTTGGCTGGTATTTAGCATAAGCACCGTACATTGTCGACTCCATTTTATTTGTTGGAAAAGGCATATCGTTCCTACGAATATAGTCACCAGAAACACAGGCAAATTGTTCAACAAAAGCTTCCAATTGCTTCCCTTTTTTATAATATCCAACAGAGATACGGGCATCTGTAGTGTTGGGAACATTAACAATATTTGTGTCATATACCTTATTATCAGCCTGATAAGCATCTCTATCGATTTTAATTGTACTTCTAAAAGTATAAGAACCATGGCCTTGCAAAT
>JANMZR010000423.1:0-3199 GCA_031383555.1 Cytophagaceae bacterium
ATTATTTTATTCAAATAATTTTACCTTTTATATAAAATTCAAATTATTTGGCAAATTGGCTAAAATAAACGATATTTGTAATTAAAATAATTATAAACAATTTTAATTTTTTCACATTATTTTTAATGCTCCCACATTAAAAAGTTTTCATCAAATTTTTAAGCTACACTATGGCAGAAGAACTGGAGAATAAGGAACCAGAACATAATCACGGAAACATCCTACCAATAAATATTGAAGACGAAATGAAAACCGCTTATATCGATTATTCGATGTCGGTAATTATTTCACGTGCCTTACCCGACGTTAGAGACGGCTTTAAGCCTGTGCATCGACGAGTGCTTTATGGAATGGAAGAGTTGGGTGTTCATTATAATAAAGCACATAAAAAATCAGCAAGAATCGTAGGTGAAGTGATGGGTAAGTACCACCCTCATGGCGACGCATCCGTTTATGATACAATGGTTCGTATGGCTCAAGATTGGTCATTACGCTATCCGCTTGTTGATGGCCAAGGGAACTTCGGCTCAGTTGATGGCGACTCACCCGCTGCCATGCGTTACACAGAGGCTCGTTTAAAACGAATTGCCGATGAAATGCTTTCAGATTTAGGAAAAGATACAGTTGATTTTCAGCCTAATTTTGACGACTCGCTTCAAGAGCCAAAAGTGATGCCCTCTAAACTTCCCAATTTGCTTTTGAATGGCACATCAGGTATTGCCGTCGGTATGGCTACAAACATGGCCCCTCATAATCTGACTGAGGTGGTTGATGGTATTTGTGCTTACATCGACAATAAAGATATTACAATTCCAGAATTGATGGAATATATAAAAGCTCCGGATTTCCCAACTGGAGGTACCATTTTTGGCTTAGCAGGAATAAAAAATGCTTTTGAAACAGGTCGAGGAAGAATAGTCGTACGTGGTAATGCCAATTTTGAAACCTCAAAAACTGGTAAAGACCAAATCATTATTTCTGAAATACCTTATATGGTAAACAAGGCTAATTTAATTAAGCAATGTGCCGATTTGGTGAACGATAAAAGAATTGAAGGTATTTCTGAAATTAGAGATGAGTCGGATCGACAAGGGATGCGTATTGTTTTTGATTTGAAAAAAGACATTGTTCCTAATGTGGTTTTAAATAACCTATATAAATTTTCACAACTTCAAACATCTTTTAGTGTAAACAACGTGGCGCTTGTAAAAGGCCGACCAATGATGTTGAATTTGAAAGATTTGATAGTTCATTTTGTTGACCACCGTAATGAAGTAGTTGTTCGGCGTACCAATTATGACCTTCGAGAGGCTCAAAAAAGAGCGCATATTTTAGAAGGGTTAATAATCGCATTAGATAATCTGGATGCAGTAATTGCTTTGATTAGGGCTTCAAAAGACCCTAAAGAAGCAGAAACTGGTTTAGTTTCTCAATTTGGACTTTCTGAAATACAAGCAAAAGCAATTCTTGAAATGCGTTTGCAGCGCTTGACAGGTCTGGAAAGAGCTAAAATACAAGAAGAGTATGCTGAAATACAAAAAGCAATTGCTGATTTACAAGACATTTTAGCCAATCCTACTCGACAGCTTCAAATAATAAAAGATGAATTGGCTGATATGAAAGCCAAATATGGCGACGCCCGTCGTACGCTCATTAACCCAATGGATGATGAGTTTAGTGTGGAAGATATGATTGCTGATGACGAAATGTTAATCACAATTTCCAATCAAGGTTATATTAAAAGAACATTATTAACTGAGTATCGCACACAAAGTAGAGGCGGAGTAGGTTCAAGAGCAGTGGCCACAAAAGATAGTGATTACACTGAGCATCTTTTTACAGCCACTATGCACAATTGGCTGCTAATATATACCGAAAATGGTAAATGTTTTTGGCTAAGAGTGTATGCTGTACCTGAAGGTTCAAAAACATCGAAAGGTCGTCCTATACAGAATTTATTAAATATTACAGCCGATGATACTATTCGTTCAGTTATTAATGTAAAAAGTATTTCAGACCCTGATTATATTAACAATAATTATATTGTAATGTGTACACAGGATGGTACAATTAAGAAAACATCTTTAGAAGCATATTCTCGACCTCGTCAAAATGGAATTATAGCCATTACTATTCGTGAAGGAGATAGATTGTTAGATGTTGCCTTAACAAACGGTTCAAATCATATCATAATTGCAACAAATACAGGTAGAGCTGTACACTTTGAGGAATCTAGAGTGCGACCAATGGGTCGATCAGCTGCGGGTGTGCGTGGTATTTGGATTGATAGCGAAAAACCTAAGGAATTAGCCATAGGAATGGTTTGTGTTGACAATCCAGAAGTGCAACAATTGTTAGTAGTATCTGAAAAGGGTTACGGCAAACGCTCCGAGGTAGAGGCATACAGAGTTACCAACCGAGGAGGAAAAGGTGTAAGAGCTTTAAATATTACTGAAAAAACTGGGAATTTAGTAGCCATAAAAGAAGTTACTGATAATGATGATTTAATGATAATCACCAAATCAGGAATTTTAATTAGAATGGAGGTAGCTAAATTAAGAGTGATGGGCCGTAATACCCAAGGTGTAAAATTAATTCGCCTGAAAAATGAAGATGATGAAATATCGTCAGTTACAAAAATAAGAAAAGACCCTGAAGAATTAGCTGAAGTGCAAAAAGAAGCTGAATTAGATGAAGAGGGAAATGTGATTGTTTCTAATTTAGATTATATTGAAGACGCCGAAATAGTTAAAAACGATCAAGAGGAGCTAATTGACGATGAAATTGAAGAAGATAGTAGTGAAGAAAAGGAAGAGAATGAATCTGATGATGCTGTTGAAGATGAGGGCGAGAAATAGATTAATTAAATAAAATGATAACTTTTTAATAATTTATTCTGTAATTTTTTAAAAATTAATCTTAAATTAATTCTTTTTTTAAAAAAAATTTAGAAATTTGCCCCAAACAATAAAGAATAACTCATAAAAACGATATTTCAAACACCGTTTGTAATAAATGCAAAAACAAGTTAGATTTTGACGAAAGTCAAATTTCGATTCAAGCTCTAAAAGATGAATTAAATGAATTTAATTTGTTTGCTCATAAACAATATTCTATAATTCAATCAAATATTGAAATTGCTCAAAGACAACTTGATTTTTTGGAAAACAAAAAATTAATGTTGAGTGTGCTTAAAAAA
>JANMZR010000002.1:0-5906 GCA_031383555.1 Cytophagaceae bacterium
GAGCTGATTGCCAAAACATATAATTTTAACGCTAATTCCAATTTTTCTTCAATTGATTTAGAAAAAATTCCAATACCTAATTTGCAGGGTAACATTTTGTATTTTATTAATGGAGTTTATAATTCTAACTTATCACAAATTGTTTCTGACCCATCAGAATTAGTAATTTTATCACTTGATGAAGCACAAAAGTCGTATTCAACGTTAATTCATCAATACTTTAACCAAAATACTGATGGAAATGAAAATGCGTTCTCGGCCTTGAATACTGCTTTTGCACAGAATGGTATATTCATATATGTACCTGATAATAAAATAGTTGAACAACCGGTAATTTTGAGATTTATTTCGGATGCTACTCATGAAAATATTGGTCTACAGCCAAGAAATCTGATGATTATTGGAAAAAGAGCAGAATTACAAATCGCTGAATCGTTTAGAACAATTGGTGAAAACAATACTTTTACCAATACTTATACCGAAATATTTGTTGCTGAGGAAGCCAATGTACATTATTATAAAGTGCAAAACGAATCAGATAATTCTTATCACATTGGAACTACTGCCGTTTTACAAAAATCGAAATCAGTTTTTACCGCCAATACAGTTACAGCAAATGGTGGTTTTGTGCGAAATAACCTGAATATAAAAGTGGATGGCGAATATGCCGAAGCCAATATGTTTGGATTATACATACCAAATGGTTCACAACATATTGATAATCATACAGTTGTAGACCACATTCAGCCCAATTCAAATTCTAATGAGTTTTATAAAGGAATTTTGAAAGACAAAAGTACAGGTGTTTTTAATGGTAAAATATTTGTACGACAAGATGCTCAGAAAACCAACGCATTTCAATCATGTAAAAATGTTTTAGCTAGCACAGAAGCCACAATGAACACCAAACCACAGCTTGAAATTTGGGCTGATGATGTAAAATGTTCGCATGGCACCACAACTGGTCAGTTAAACGACGAAGCATTGTTTTATATGCAAAGCCGTGGTATTTCAAAAACTTCCGCCAAGTCACTTTTGATGTTGGCCTTTGCTCAAGACGTGATTGATAAATTTGAAATTGAATCAATTAAAGAATATTTGCAAGGCTTGATTGAGGAAAAAATTTATAATAGTTGAGAAACTTCTGGAGTTCTTTTGCAAGTATAGAAAAGAATTTAAAATATAACGAAATCCTTTTGACTTAGTTTGTGTCCTCACAAACTTTTAATGTATAAATAATAATTTTGTGAGGGCACAAAATTTGGCCTGAAAAAATAATACATGCTTAATATTCAATCAATTCGTGCCGATTTTTCCATTCTAAACCAACAAATAAATGGTAAGGATTTGGTGTATTTTGACAATGCTGCCACGACCCAAAAGCCAACACAGGTTATTGAGGCCATTTCGCATTATTACAATTTCGATAATGCCAATATTCATCGAGGTATTCATACATTGGCTGAGCGTGCAACAAGAGATTTCGAGGCTTCACGTACAGCTATCAAAGAGTTTTTGAAAGCTGGTAGTATTGAGGAAATTATTTTTACCTCTGGAACAACACAGGCTATTAACTTGGTAGCCAGTACTTTTGGTAGAAAATTTATCAATAAAGGTGATGAAATTATTATATCTGGCTTAGAGCACCATTCCAATATTGTGCCTTGGCAAATGCTTTGTGAGGAAAAAGGGATAATTCTGAAGGTGATTCCTGTACTAGATTCAGGAGAATTGGATTTGGAAGCCTATGAAAAGCTACTTTCAGAAAAAGTGAAATTAGTCGCTTTCAATCATGTATCAAACAGTTTAGGCACTATTAATCCTGCCAAAAAAATGATTGCATTGGCACATCAATTCGGAGCTAAAGTGTTGATTGATGGTGCACAAGCCACTTCCCATTTCGATATTGATGTGCAAGATTTGGATGCCGATTTCTATACATTTTCTGGTCATAAATTATATGGCCCTACAGGAATAGGCGTATTATATGGTAAAAAAGCTATTCTGGAAGCCATGCCGCCTTATATGGGTGGTGGAGAAATGATAAAAGATGTTACTTTCGAGAAAACAACATACAATGATTTACCATATAAATTTGAGGCAGGGACTCCAAATATTGCAGATGTAGTTGCTTTAAAAGCAGCTTTAGAATATACTAATAATTTGGGCAGGGAAAAAATAGTAGCGCATGAAAAAGCCCTTTTAGAATATGCAACAGCTCAACTTTTGGAAATTGAAGGCTTGAAAATAATTGGTACAGCCAAAGAAAAAGTAGCGGTAATTAGTTTTGTAATCGATGGAATTCACCATCAAGATATTGGTGTATTGCTTGATAATCAAGGTATCGCTGTGCGTACTGGCCATCATTGCACACAACCTTTGATGCAGCGATTCAATATTTTAGGAACTACTCGTGCCTCATTTGCTGTTTATAATACATTGGAAGAAATTGATAAATTGGTATTAGGATTGAGAAAGGCGATTAAGATGTTGAAATAATCAGCCTATTAACTGAAACGTCGAATCGTACGAAAGAGGAGCTGAGAAGCTCAAAACTGATTTAGAAAAAAAATTAGAAAAAAATTAAAAATTGTAAATGATTGCATCAGAAAATCATAAATTTCAAACTGACACTTCCCCATCGGAGGCAGGGGGGCTTAGTATTAATTCCATACAAGACGAAATAATAGAGGAATTTGAGCTTTTTGACGATTGGGCTGATAAGTATGAATACATTATTGATTTAGGAAAAAAGTTAAACCCTTTTCCTGAGGAAGCTAAAACTGAGGAGAATATCATAAAAGGCTGTCAAAGTAGAGTTTGGTTAAACGCCAAAATGAAAGACGAAAAGCTAATCTTTGAGGCTGATTCTGAGGCAATTATAGTTAAGGGATTGGTCTCGATGTTGATTAGAGTTTTGTCTAATCATAAACCAAGTGAAATTGCAAATGCTGAATTGTATTTTATTGATAAAATAGGAATGACTTCACATTTGGCACAAACTAGATCAAACGGATTGGCTAGTATGGCAAAGCAAATGAAAAACTATGGGATTGTTTATAGCTCATTAAATAATTAGTAAATGGAAGAAACTGAAAATTTAGTAAAAGAAAATCCAGTTCAAACTGAAGCTGAGTTAAAAGAAAAAGTCGTAAAAGCCATTAAAGAGGTATATGACCCAGAAATACCTGTGGATGTATATGAGCTGGGGCTTATTTACGAAATAAAGGTGTTTCCAGTGAATAATGTTTATGTACTCATGACGCTTACATCACCATCTTGTCCATCGGCAGAGGCGATTCCTAGTGAAGTGGAACAAAAGATTCGTGAGATTGAAGGGGTATCTGAAGTAAGCATCGAGCTCACTTTTGACCCACCTTATTCACAAGATATGATGAGCGAAGTGGCTAAATTGGAATTGGGGTTTATGTGAAATAAAGGCAAAGTGGCAAAAAAGGCAATAGGCAAAAAGTAAAAAAAGAGTTAAATAGAAATTATTTTAAAAATAAATTTGTTGTAAATAAGAATCGATTTTTGAATAGTTTTAAATCCGAAATCGTAAATCTAAAATCGTAAATAAATAACATGTATCCAGAACATTTAGTAGCTCCTATGAGAGCCGATATCGTAGAAGGTGGTTTCAAAGAATTGAGTACACCGTCACAAGTAGAAACAGCATTGGCTGAAAAAGGCACAACTTTAGTTTTTATCAACTCTGTGTGTGGCTGCAGCGCACGTACAGCACGCCCAGGCGTAAAAGAAGCCGTTTGGAATTCAGAGAAAAAGCCAGACCATTTGGTTACAGTTTTCGCAGGAGTTGACCCAGAAGCTACACAAACTGTCAGAGAGCATCATTTGCCTTACCCACCATCGTCGCCGTCAATAGCTTTGTTTAAAGATGGCGAATTGATTCATTTTGTTGAGCGACATCATATTGAAGGCCGTTCTGCTGAAATTATCGCCAACCATTTGGAAGGTGTGTTTGAGGAATATTGTTAGTTTTTAAAAAATAGAAAAAAAGAAAAAGCCCATAAAATCATATTTAATGGGCTTTTTTATTTTTTTTTAGCTAAAGCATGAAGTTTTATACTAATCCAATTAATTTTATATAAACGTATGATAATTAATAAATATACAATGTCAAAAATAGCTTTAATAACAGGTGCTTCATCAGGAATAGGTCGTGCGGTGGCTTATGAATTTGCTAAAAACGGAATCGATTTAATACTTTGTGGTCGCCGAACGGAAAGTCTTTTGGAAATACAGGAAGATATCGGCGATGTTGTAAGTACGCATATTCTCACGTTTGATGTGCGTGACAAAGAGGCTGTTTTCAATGCAATTGAAACCCTGCCTGAAGAATGGAAAGAGATTGATATTTTGATAAATAACGCAGGCAATGCACATGGTTTGGGGCCAATACAAGATGGTGATGTTGAAGATTGGGACAATATGTTGGATGGAAATGTGAAAGGTTTACTATATGTTTCAAAAGCAGTAATTCCTTTGTTAATCGCACGTAATCAAGGACATATATTCAATTTATCATCAGTTGCAGGTAAGCAAATCTATATGAATGGCAATGTATATTGTGCCTCGAAAGCTGCTGTTGAAGCACTTTCAGAAGGTATGCGAATGGACTTAAATCAGTTTAATATAAAAGTTACTAATGTGGCTCCGGGTGCTGTAAATACAGGCTTTTCCTCAGTAAGATTTAAAGGAGATACAAAACGTGCTGATGCAGTTTATAATGGATTTGAGCCACTATTGGCTGAAGATATAGCCGAAATAATCTACTTTGCAGCTAGCAGGCCTGCACATGTACAAATGGCGGACATTACTATTTTCCCTACTGCACAAGCTAGTGCAACCGTGATTAAAAGAACGGCTCAATAATTACTTTTATATTTTAATTATTTCTTCTTATCTGTTTTCCATTTTTCAATGCACCCAAAACTATTCGAAATAGGCTCTTTTACGGTATATTCCTACGGATTTTGCATCATGATTGGGGTAATATTGGCTTATATCTATATTTCTAAAAAGGCTTTTAAAGAACTAGGAATTGAGTCAGAGAAAATATCAGAAATGGTGCTCTACGTAATTATTGCCTCTATAATTGGTGGAAAAGTGTTTTTATTTCTGGCCGACTTGCCAAGGTATATTACCGACCCATCGCAAATATTTAATGATTTTGGCTCAGGATTTGTATTTTATGGTTCATTTTTATTTGCTGTACCAACTCTTTTATGGTTTTACAGGAAAAATAAAATACCTGTGCTTAAAATGTTGGATATCACCGCTATGGGTGGTACCATAGTGCATGGCTTAGGAAAAATTGGTTGCTTTATGAGTGGGTGTTGCCATGGAAAAGTTTGTGATGCAGCATTTGGAGTGTTTTTTTCGCATCCTGAAACCAATGCTGAGCCCATGAATATGCCTCTGTATCCAGTTCAATTAATCGACTCGGCTATGATTTTAGGCGTTGGAATTTTACTATATTTTGTAAAAAAGAAAAAGCAATTTGATGGTCAATTATTACTTCTCTATGCTATTTTGTATGGTATTGGCCGTTTTTTCACAGAATTTCTTCGTGGCGACGAAGGCCGTGGAAATATTGGCCCTTTGAGTCATTCGCAGTTTATTGGCTTAATTATGGCTTTTATTGGCGGTTATTTTTATGTTAAATTATTGAAAAAGAGTAAATTATGATTTTTTTTTATAAATTTAAGTTTGGGTGAAATAAAAGCTCGAATTTCCCAAAGAATACTTATACCTAAACTTAATTGTTTAAAAAAAAATACTATATTTTTACTTTTCAAAAGATGGTAAATAGATAGTATTCTAATACTCTAAACTCCTAAACCTATGACCTACTCCAGCCTATTAAATACACTTTTAGAAAA
>JANMZR010000016.1:0-1911 GCA_031383555.1 Cytophagaceae bacterium
TTTTTTAAAACACATATATACTTAACTATGTCAACTATAAAACTAGCTACAATTTGTGAAAATTTCTACCATTGGGAAAAAAATACTCCAGATAACCTCTTTTTATGCCAACCTTATGGCGATACTTGGAAGGAATATACATATAAAGAGGCAGGCCTACAAATTAGAAAAATGGTTTCAGCCATAAAAGCTCAAAATTTACCACCAAAAAGCAATATTGGGCTCGTTTCAAAAAATTGCGCCCATTGGATAATGGCCGACTTAGCAATTGCCATGTCAGGTCATGTTTCGGTGCCTTTTTATGCAACATTAACCGCTGACCAACTCAAACAAGTTTTAGATCATAGTGAATGTAAATTTTTGTTTATTGGTAAGCTCGACGACTGGAAAAGTATGGAAGCTGGTATTTCTAGTGATATTAAAACGGTGGCTTTTCCGGCTGAGTACAGTGAAAGCCCGACCCATAAGTTTGAAGATTGGGATACTTTTTGTGGCAAATTTGAGCCTTATTCAGAAAACTATATCCCTAACCTAACTGACTTATTTACAATAATTTATACGTCTGGAACAACAGGAATGCCAAAAGGTGTTATGACAACCTATCAGGCTTTTGTTGATGGACTGAAAATGACTGCAAATGATACTAAGTTAAGCTTGCCAAATTCGAAATTCTTTTCTTACCTTCCACTTTGCCATATTGCCGAAAGAAATATAGTGGAAGCAGCAAGTATTGCATCTGGCGGTACAGTTTATTTTGCTGAAACGTTAGAATCTTTCCCCAAAAATCTCGGTGTGGCACAACCTACTCATTTTCTGGCAGTTCCGAGAATTTGGCTAAAATTTCAACAAGGGGTTTTAAGCAAAATGCCACAAAAAAAGTTGGATCTGATGCTCAAAATACCTTTCCTTAATTCCATTGTAAAAAAGAAAATTCAAACAGCACTCGGCTTGCAAAACGCAAAAGTGATTCTTACTGGAGCCGCTCCAATGCCAGCTTCATTGATAGCTTGGTACAAAAAATTAGGAATAAATATTAGAGAGGCTTACGGAATGAGTGAAAACTTAGGCGCTCATTCAATGATGCCAGATAATAAAGCAAAATCAGGTACTGTTGGAAAACCATATCCGGGTACAGAAACTAGAATTGACCCGGAAACCAGCGAGATTCAAATGAAAGCACCTTGGAATACGGTTGGTTATTTCAAAGAACCCAAACTAACGGAGGGATTGTATAAAGACGGTTGGCTTTGCACTGGCGATATGGGCGAATTAGGCACTGATGGCTATATAAAAATCACTGGCCGTGTAAAAGATATGTTCAAAACGGCCAAGGGCGAATACGTTGTGCCGAGTGCTTTGGAATTTGGTTTTGCAACCAATAGTTATGTGGAGCAGATATGTGTTGCAGGTGCAGGCTTGCCTCAGCCATGTGCATTAGTAGTACTTTCTGAATTGGGTAAAGCTCTAGATAATGAGTTAGTTATGGCAAGTTTAGCCAATACCACAAAGGCTGTAAATGAAACTGTAAAAAACTATGAGCATATTAAAACAGTATTAGTACTCAAAGAATCTTGGACAGTTGAAAATAATATGCTAACACCAACTATGAAAATTAAAAGAAATATCGTTGAAGCCAAATACAATAAATTAATGGAAGACCATTGCGAAAGCAAGGAATTGATTGTTTTTGAAAATTAATATTTGATTAATTTTAAACGTTATTTAAGCCCAATTAGTGTAAATACTAGTTTGGGCTTTTTCATTAAATTTGCATAGAAAAAATAAGTATTTTGAATAATATGCAAATTGAACACCAATAATAGATAAAAAATATTTACTTGAAAAATTTCCTGGAAAAGGTGGATGGACTTATGCCGAAATTTCGGAAGTTCCTCAGGAGAAAAAACATCC
>JANMZR010000050.1:0-13488 GCA_031383555.1 Cytophagaceae bacterium
TGTTTTAAAGGTTAGCCTTTTTAAATATAAAAGCATCTTTTTTAATGATTTTTCATTGGACTAGTACATTGATGTATTATTTTTGCAAACAAAAATTTTTATAGTATAGTAGGTTGATGTCACTAAATAAATACTAATTTATGATAATTGCAATTGATGCCATGGGTGGTGATTTTGCTCCAGAATCTGTAGTGGATGGGGCAAAACAAGCTCTTAAGTTGCTGCCAGACACTGATTATTTAGTATTGATTGGAAATAAAACTATTTTAACTGATTTATTTGGCGACTTATCGGCATATTCTCAATTAAAACTTGTTGATGCCGCCGAAATAATAGAAATGGGTGAGCACCCAACTAAAGCACTTTCTCAAAAGCCAAATTCAAGTATTTCAATTGGCTTTAAAATGCTCAAAAACCATGAATTTGATGTATTTTGCAGTGCTGGCAATACAGGGGCTATGATGGTGGGTTCAATGTTTAGTGTCAAAGTAATTGAGGGAATACAGCGGCCCGCTATTGTAGGTTTTGCTCCCAAAGTGAATGGCGGAAAGGTTGTTATACTTGATATTGGTGCCAATGCCGACTGTAAGCCCGAAATGCTGGAGCAGTTTGCTGAACTTGGGAGCATCTACGCAACTGCCACCCAAAACATTGAAAAACCAAGAGTTGCACTCATGAATATAGGCGAGGAAGAGCAGAAAGGTACATTAGTAATTCAGGCAGCCCACCAACTTTTGAAAGACAATAAAAAAATAAACTTTGTGGGTAATGTGGAAGGCAAAGATTTATTTCTTGATAAAGCCGATGTTATTGTTTGCGATGGTTTTACAGGTAATGTAATATTGAAATTAGGAGAGTCAATGTATGAAATATTGGCAAAGCAAGGAATCACAAATGATTTTTTAGACCAAGCCAATTATGAAGAAACCGGTGGTAGTCCAATAATTGGAATCAACGAAAATGTGATAATTGGTCATGGAGCTTCAACCCCGAAAGCTATTAAAAATATGATATTATTAGCACAGAAAATGGTTCAATCAAATGTAACAAATAGTATAAAAGCAGCTTATGCTTAATATTTCTAAACCTTAAAAATAAACAAATTCCTAATCTTGAATTATTCACTCTAGGAATTTAAATAACAAAATAATGACAAAAATTTTCGCAGCGATTACAGGAGTTAATGGTTATGTGCCTGATTATGTGCTTACTAACAAAGAATTGGAAAAAATAGTTGAAACTAACGACGAATGGATTGTAAGTAGAACTGGTATAAAAGAAAGGCGAATTTTGAAAGGTGAAGGCCTAGGCACATCTTATATGGGTGCTAAAGCAGTAGCGGGTTTGTTAGAAAAAACAGGTACTAAACCAGAAGAGATTGATTTGTTAATTTGCGCCACAGTAACACCTGATTATTTTTTCCCAGCCACAGCCAATCTGATTTGTAATGAAGTAGGTATTTCCAATAAAGCTAGTTATGATTTAGCCGCCGCATGCTCAGGCTTTATTAATGCCCTTTCAACTGGCGCTATGTTTATTGAGTCGGGCAGGTATAAAAAGGTGATTGTAGTAGGAGCTGATAAAATGAGTGCCATTGTCGACTATACCGACCGTACCACATGCGTTTTATTTGGTGATGGCGCTGGTGCAGTTTTGTTAGAACCTTCTTCAGATGGCAATGGTATTCAAGATTTTATATTGAAATCAGATGCTTCAGGCGCCAACTTTCTTATTCAAAAAGGTGGAGGGAGTGTAAATCCGCCTTCGCATGAAACTATCGATAAAAAAATGCATTATATTTTCCAAGAGGGCCCGTCAGTTTTCAAATTTGCAGTGGTAAATATGGCTGATGTTTCAGCAGAAATAATGGAGCGCAATGGATTAACTGGCGACGATATAGCCTATTTAGTGCCGCATCAAGCAAATAAAAGAATAATAGATGCAACTGCTCGCAGAATGGGTGTTGGTGAAGAGAAAGTTATGCTTAATATTCAAAAATACGGCAATACAACAGCGGCCACAATACCACTTTGCCTTTGGGATTATGAATCAAAGTTAAAAAAAGGCGATAATATTATTTTAGCAGCTTTTGGCGGCGGATTTACTTGGGGCTCCGTTTATATAAAATGGGCCTATTAAATTAATGAAATTAGAAATTATTATTATAACCCTGCGTGGATTATAGAAATTAAAAAAAGGAAAAAAACCCGTTCGTAATTATCAATACTCAATACTATTTAATCACTGCATAACTAATTAAAAAAACGCATGGCAACTACAACCGATATACGCAATGGACTTGTGATAGAATTTAATCATGATTTATTTTCAATTGTGGAATTTCAGCACGTAAAGCCAGGCAAAGGACCAGCTTTTGTTAGAACTAAATTAAAAAGTATTTCAACTGGCAGAGTAATTGACAACACTTTTAACTCTGGTGCTTCGATATTTCCGGTAAGAGTGGAAAGAAGGAAATTTCAATTTCTTTATAAAGACGATTTTGGTTGTAACTTTATGGACAATGAAACTTTTGAGCAAATATTGATAAATAAAGAAATGATTGACTCAGTCGATTTGATGAAAGAGGGCCAAGATGTTGAAATATTAATAAACACTCAAACGGAATTGCCATTAACTTGTGAGTTACCTCCTTTTGTTGAACTTATAGTTACTTATACTGAGCCAGGTATAAAAGGCGATACAGCCAATTCACCCAAAAAGCCAGCAACTGTTGAAACTGGCGCAATTATTACAGTGCCCATTTTTATTCAGCAAGACGAAAAAATAAAAGTGGACACCCGAACATACGAGTACGTTGAAAGAGTAAAATAGGATTTTGAATTTTAATTTATCATTTTTTGATATCAAATCTCCTAAATGGAAATGTTCAATAATGTAAGATTGTTTATTTGATTTGATTACCTAACTTTTGGGAATTATAAATATTTTAAAATAAAGCAATTTTTGCCCTCAAAACTTAATTAAACAAAATATTATTTTATTTTTACTTTATTATTATTTTTTTACCTCTTATTATAAAATTATACCATCCTAAATAAAAAAAATGGAAAGTAAAGAAATTCAGAAATTACTTGATTTTATTGCGCATTCGCCACTTGACGAAGTAAGCATTGAAACCTCAGAATTAAAATTGGCAGTAAAAAGATATAGCAATCAACCTGTTCAACAACAGGTAGTTACTCAACATATTGCTGCATCACCTCAGGCAGTTTCAGCTGCAAGTCAAAGCACCCCTTCAGCACCTGTACAGCCAACAGCAGCAAAAACGGATAATCTTATAGCCATAAAATCACCAATGATTGGCACCTTTTATCGTTCATCCAAGTCAGACCAGCCTTCGTTTGTGGAAATCGGTACAGAAATTACAAAAGGCAAAACCGTATGCATAATTGAAGCCATGAAACTTTTCAATGAAATAGAATCGGAAATAGATGGAAAAATTGTGCAGGTTTTAGTTGAAAATGCTACTCCTGTTGAGTTTGATCAGGTTTTATTTTTAGTAGAACCCAATTGAACTTAAATTCCAGCTCCAAAAAGTTGGATTTTTTTTATTTACAAAGTATTACTTCCTTTTCTAAATGAAAGGCTTCCTAAACAAAATATATTGTGTTCAAAAAAATACTGATAGCCAATAGAGGCGAAATAGCATTAAGGATAATCCGAACTTGTAAAGAAATGGGCATAAAAACGGTAGCTGTATTTTCAACAGCCGACCGTGAAAGTTTGCATGTCCGTTTTGCAGATGAAGCTGTTTGTATTGGGCCACCTCCAAGTAGAGATTCTTATTTGAATATTCCTGCTATTATTTCAGCTGCCGAAGTTACTGGTGCCGATGCCATTCATCCTGGCTATGGATTTTTATCAGAAAATGCAGAGTTTTCAAGAATTTGTGCCGATTATGGTATCAAATTCATTGGTGCCACAGCCGATCAAATTAATGCAATGGGCGATAAAGCCACAGCAAAAGCATCAATGAAAGCAGCTGGAGTTCCAGTAATTCCAGGTTCAGATGGCTTGATTGATACCATTGAAGAAGGTAAAAAACAAGCAAAAGAAATAGTGTATCCAGTGATAATTAAAGCAACTGCTGGTGGAGGAGGCAAAGGAATGCGCATAATTCGGAATGAAGCTGAATTTGAAAAGCATTGGAATGATGCCAAAATGGAAGCTGCAGCCTCTTTTGGCAACGATGGAATGTATTTGGAAAAATATGTTGAGGAACCACGCCATATCGAAGTGCAAATAATAGGTGATCAATTTGGAAAAGTATGTCACCTTTCGGAGCGTGATTGCTCCATACAGAGGCGTCATCAAAAACTATGCGAAGAAACACCCTCACCAATAATGACGCCCGAACTTCGTGAGAAAATGGGTGAAGCTGCCATAAAAGGTGCAGCTGCCATTAGCTATGAGGGTGCTGGCACAATTGAGTTTTTAGTTGATAAAAACAACGACTTCTACTTTATGGAAATGAACACCCGTATTCAAGTAGAACATCCTATTACTGAGGAAGTTACAGATTTTGATTTAATAAAAGAGCAATTAAAAGTGGCTGCGGGGATACCCATTTCAGGTAAAAATTATGTACCCAAATTATTTGCCTTAGAGTGCCGAATTAATGCAGAAGATCCTAAAAACGGATTTAGACCTTCCCCCGGTAAAATAACCAATCTACACCTGCCCGGCGGCCATGGCGTGCGGGTTGACAGCCACGTGTATGCAGGCTATACAATTCCATCAAATTATGACTCTATGATTGCCAAAATAATAGTTTCAGGCCAATCACGTGAGGAGGTTTTATTAAGAATGAAAAGAGCCCTACAAGAATTTGTAATTGAAGGTGTAAAAACCACAATTCCTTTTCATATTAAATTGATGGATGACGAGCGTTTCAAATCAGGGATGTTCACTACCGCATTTATGGATACCTTTGATTTGACCGATCTATAATATGCCTATTTCCATTTATTTTCTCATGTATTTCACCTAGCTTGTTAAGCCTAAAATGCTCATAACCTGTATAATAGTCTATTTGTTACTAAATTTGGGAATTGGCTTATGGGCTTCGAAAAAAGTAAAAAGTACCGAAGATTTTGTTTTAGCAGGTCGTAAATTATCCTTCACTTTAGCTTCAATGGTTACTTTTGCCACATGGTTTGGTTCAGAAACTATGATGGGCGCACCTGGCGAATTTGTTAAAGGGGGAATTTTAGGTGTTATTGAGGAGCCATTTGGGGCGGCTCTTTGTCTCATTTTAGTCGGTCTATTTTTTGCAAAAACCTTTTATAATCTCAATATTCTTACTTTTTGCGATTTTTTTAAAATCAGATTTGGACAAAAAGCAGAAATCATCTCAGCTCTTGTAATAGTGCCATCTTATTTCAGTTGGATAACCGCCCAATTCGTTGCCATGGGAGTATTAATTCAAATTATAACTGGAATTTCACTACTACAAGGAATTATTTTTGGCGCTATTTTGGTAATGTTTTACACGATGTTGGGAGGCATGTGGTCTGTTTCCATTACCGATTTTTTACATAATATTATTCTAATTATCGGCCTAATTATTTTGGCATTCATAATTTTTGAAACTGCGGGTGGATTTTCAAATGTAATTGCCAAAACACCTCATAATTTTTTTAGGCCAATTCCTATTGAACATTCTTTTACCAATTGGGTCAATTACTTTTTTGCTTGGATTACAATAGGCTTGGGTTCTATTCCGCAACAAGATGTTTTTCAGCGAGTTATGTCAGCAAAGAGCGATAAAATAGCCGCTCGTTCATCAATTACTGCGGGGTTTTTATATATAACTGTAGCATTGTTACCTCTATTCATTGGGCTAGCTGCTACCCAAGTATATCCAGAATTATTAAAGGGTGATCAAAAAATGTTGGTTTTGAATATGGTTATGAAATTCACCAATCCAATATTACAGGTGATTTTTTTTGGTGCCTTAATATCAGCCATTATGAGCACAAGCAGTGGGGCTATTTTGGCACCAGCGTCGGTGATTGGGGAAAATCTGATAAAACCATTTTTTCCCAAAATTTCGGATAAAAACCTGCTATTTTGGATCAGAACTTCAATTGTTTTCGTTACCTTAATTTGTATTTGGATGGCCTCAATTCGGCAAAATATTTATGAATTAGTGGCTGAATCATCCGCTTTTAGTCTTGTTTCTTTATTTATTCCCATGATTGCCGGGCTCAAATGGAGGCGGGCCAATGCAACTGGATGTATTTTTTCAATGCTTACAGGACTATTAGTTTGGTTATTTTGCAGATATATAGAAACAGAACTTCCAGCTAGCTTTTATGGTTTAATAGGCGGTTTTTTTGGTTTAGTTGTTGGCACTATTTTAAGCGAAAAATTCAGAAGGCAACTCAATTTGGAAAGTAAATACTAAAATCTCCTACCTTAAGGTGGCAATGAAATGTATCGTCAAAACCAAGGTTGTTGGAATTTGCCAATATATATTTTTTTGTTTTGCTTTTTAATAATTTGTAACAAGTCAAAACCTATAAAAGGATACAAGTTTACCTCCTTAAGTTTTTCCAAAGGGAGCCAAACAGCCTCAACCGCTGAGCACTCATTTCTATTTATAATAGGTTTATTTTCAGTAATTTGGCACTGAAATATCAAATGTAACACTTCGTTATCTACACTTTTATTGTTAGCTTCAGCCACTAAAACCAAATCATCAATGATTATTTTTATCCCCAATTCTTCTTCCATTTCTCGTATTAAAGTTTCAGCTATAGTCTCAGCGTTTTCAAGGTTACCACCCGGAATATTATAAACATCTGCTCCATTGTATTCATAGCGCAATAATAAAATCTTGTTATTTTCAATAATACAGGCTGCTGGTCTTGTGCGCATTTAGGTTTTATTTATTCTTGCAATTTAACATGATTTTAATTTTTTCAAACAAATGAATTGATAATTTCAAATAAGAATTTCAAAAAATGGATTTTATAAAATAGAAATATTCTAATCTATTTTATTTTTTGTTCAAAAAGTTAAACTTGTAAACACCAAAAACCATGTTACCAAACTTAATTCAGAAAATAGGGCCAATTGTAGCAATTTCAGCCTTTGTGTTATTGATAAGCTCCTGCCGATTTGGACTAAATGATCCTTATCCAATTGAAAGGTCAAATAATGTAGTTGAAGAGCAAATACCATTACAAAATTTTGATAGAATTGAAATGGGAAATGCATTTGAAGTTTACGTAAAAAAAGGAAGTAATTTTTCTATTAAGGCTGTTGGCGATAGCTATGATATTGCTGATTTAGAGGCAATTGTAAATAATGGGAAGCTGAAAATAAATTATAAAAATAATATAAATCGGCGTTTTGAAATGAAATTTTATATAACCATGCCTCGTATAATTGAAGCTAATTTTTCTGAGGCTGTAATGGCAGATATCACTAATTTCAATGAAAATGTTATAGTCTTAAAAGCATCTGGAGCTTCAGATATTTATCTGGATAGCGATGCAAAATATTGGGATATTGATATGTCAGGCGCTTCTGTTATAGAAATTAATGGGCAAGGTAAATCAATAGAATTGGATGCATCAGGCTCATCTGAATTATTTGCTGGTAATCTGTATGTTGACAATGTAGATCTAAATGTTTCGGGGTCTAGTACCATTTCAATATTTGCTTACAACAACATTATAGGAAGAGCTTCAGGTGCATCAGAAGTAAGATACAAAGGAAATCCTTTTGTGGATATTAGGCTTTCTGGAAACAGCTGGGTTACAAAAAACTAAATTTAAAAATAAAAGAGTGGTGTTTTTAAATACACCACTCCTTTATTGGCAAGATAATTGTAATTTTAAAGTAAAATTAGCTTACCATTTTTAATAAATGAGAAAAATCCTCTTACTTGTATTTACTATTATTACTGCTTTTGTGGGTTTCTCACAGAATACTAATATAACCAGTTTTTACGAAGGGCCTTTTGAAGATGTTTTAAATGAATCAAAGCGAATTAATAAGCCGATTTTTTTAGATTTTACCTCCAAAACTTGCAAACATTGTCTTAAAATGACAAAGGAAATATTTGCAAATCAATCCATCGCTGAAAATTTAAACACTAATTTTATTGGCTATAAGGTAGATATTGAAGGGGCTGAAGGTAAAGCAATTGTACAAAAATACGATATTAATGAATTTCCAGCTTTTATTCTTCTTGATTCCAAAGCTAAAACGATTGGAAAAATTCAAGGACTTTATCAAGCCAATCAATTTTTAAAAGAACTAAATAGACTAATGACTAATCCTAGCCAAACCAAGCCTCCAAAAAAGCGGTTCAAACTATTTGGTTGATTTAATCAGTTTATTTTAATTTCTATAATCCCCGCAGGGTTCTGCGAATAATTTCTAATTTCTTACTTCTAATCTCTTTTTTCTAGCTAAAATTGGCTATTTTGACGGCCGAATCCTAACTTTGTACCATGGAATTGAAAAATGATTTGTTATTAAGGGCTGCAAAAGGCCAAAATGTTGAAAGAATACCAGTATGGATGATGCGACAAGCAGGTCGTATTTTAAAGGAGTATCGAGATGTTCGTGAAAGCGCAGGTAATTTTATAAATCTAGTAAAAAACCCGGAATTGGCCGCTGAAGTTACAATACAACCAGTTGATATACTGGGTGTTGACGCTGCTATTATTTTTTCTGATATTTTAGTAATTCCTGAAGCAATGGGGTTATCCTATGAAATGGTGGAAAAAACGGGCCCCTATTTCCCTAAAACAATAGAAACGATTGCTGATGTAAATAACCTGAATATTGCCGATGCGGAAAGTGAATTATCTTATGTGTTGGATGCAATAAAACTAACCAAAAAAGAATTGAATGGTCGAGTTCCTTTGATTGGTTTTGCTGGAGCACCTTTTACAATTTTTTGTTATATGATTGAAGGGCGTGGTTCTAAAACATTTTCAAAAGCAAAGAAAATGTTGTTCACTGATCCCGAGCTTTCGCATAAATTATTGCAAAAAATCACGGATTCTACAATAAATTACTTAAAAGCACAAGCAGTTTCAGGTGCAGATTTATTGCAAATATTCGACTCATGGGCGGGTATTTTATCGCCAGAACATTACCGCACTTTTTCACTACCTTATATTTCACAAATATGCCAATCAATTGATAATGTACCAGTTACAGTATTTGCTAAAGGCGCTTTTTTTGCTAGAAAGGATATAGCCTCTTTGGCTTGCGATGTGATTGGTTTAGACTGGAATATGGATATTGCCGAATCTAGAGAACTGGTTGGTCCTAATAAAACCTTACAAGGCAACTTAGATCCTTGCACTCTTTACGCAACATTTTCAGAAATAGAAAAGCAAACCAAAAATATGCTTAACCAATTTGGAAGGCAACGAACAATTGCCAATTTGGGACATGGTGTATATCCTGATACGGATCCTGAAAAGGTAAAATGTTTTATTGAAACAGTGAAGGCTTATTGACTTTAAATAAGTTTTATTTTCTACTTTTTCTTTATTAAAATAGCTCTAAAACTTCACAAGCCTTTCTGGCAGCATCTTGTTCAGCTTTTTTCTTTGAGTGGCCATTACCAGTAGTAAACGGCTGAGTATCATCATTAATTTGAATTTGAGCTGTAAACTCTTTGTTATGGTATACGCCAGCTTCGGTCATTTGCCAATTCAATTTATTGCCCTCTTTTTGAGCCCACTCAATCAATAGGCTTTTGTAGTTTGTATTGTTTTGAATTAATGAATCTAAATCGAAATGAGGAGATAGTAACTTTTTAATTATAAATTTACGAGTAAACCTAAAGCCTTTATCAATATAAATAGCACCAATTAACGCCTCCATTGCATCGCCATACATGCTTGTGCGTGACATAACCGATTTCTTATTATTCTCAAACTCAATAAGGTCGTTTAACCCAAGCCTTTTTGCCAAATTATTTAATGATTCTCGATTCACAATTCTAGATCGAATATCGGTAAGAAAACCTTCGTCTTTATAAGGGAATTTTTTAAAAAGATATTCAGCAATTATCATCCCAAGCACAGCATCACCAAGGTATTCAAGCCTTTCATTGGATTCCCTGAAACCGTTTTCAGTATTGCTTTTGCCTACAGATGTATGCATGAAAGCCAACCTATATAGCGATAAATTATCAGGTTTTTCACCAACAATTATTGCCACTGACTTTCGTAATAATTTATCACGCTCAGTAACAGGCAAAAAGATATCTACAATCGGTTGAAACAAAGCTTACTCTATTTTTCTAAAAATTAACGATGCATTATGTCCACCAAAGCCAAAACCGTTTGACAATACAGTAGTAAGTGTACGGTTTTTCGCTTGATTTATGGTTAAGTCTAATTTTTGGTCAATATCGGGATCAGGTGTAAAGAAATTGATAGTAGGTGGAACTATAGAATATTGCATGGCTAATATTGATGCAACTGCTTCAACTGCCCCAGCACCACCTAATAAGTGGCCAGTCATTGATTTGGTTGACGAAATACTCATTTTATAAGCATGTTCGCCAAATAAATCGACTATGGCTTTAAGCTCTTGTGGGTCACCAATTGGAGTTGAAGTACCGTGGGTATTTATATAATCAATTTCATCAGGTTTAATGTTGGCATCTTCAAGCGCATCTTTCATTGAAAGCAAGGCCCCAAGTCCATCAGGATGCGGTGCAGTAATATGATAGGCATCCGACGACATACCTCCACCGATAAGTTCACAATATATTTTGGCACCACGAGCTTTTGCATGCTCATATTCTTCCAAAATAAGTGCACCAGCACCTTCACCTACTACAAAGCCATCACGATTCAAATCATATGGGCGGGAAGCTGTTTTTGGGTCATCATTGCGCTCTGACATAGCTCGCATTGCAGTGAAACCTCCCACACTTGCACGGGTAACAGCTCCTTCCGAACCACCTGATATACAAAGAGTTAAGCGACCAAGTCTTATAAAATTAAAAGCATCAATCATAGCATTGTTTGCTGATGCACAGGCCGAAACGGTCACATAATTTACACCCCGAAATCCATATCTTATTGATAGCTGGCCAGAAGCTGAATCGGCTATCATTTTAGGAATGAAAAAAGGGTTAAACTTTGGGGTTTCATTATTTTGCGTAAAGTAAATTACCTCATCTTCGAAGGTTCTTAAGCCACCAATACCTGAGCCCCAAATAACTCCTGCTTTATTTTTATCAAATTTTTCTAAATCCAAGCCTGAGTCTTTTATGGCCTCATCGCCTGCCACAACGGCATATTGAGCAAAATTATCCATTTTGCGAGCCTCTTGCCTAGGAATAAAATCGTTTAAATCGAAATTTTTCAGCTCACATGCAAATTTTGTCCTAAATTTTTCAGCATCAAATTTTGTAATGTTGGCTGCACCTGAAACACCATTTTTTAGCCCATCCCAATATTCATTCACATTATTGCCAATTGGTGTCAATGCCCCAATTCCTGTTATAACTACTCTTTTTAAAGTCATTAATAATAATTTATGGTAATAAATTTGACACAAAATAACTAAATAAAATTATAATTCTTTCCAATTATAGTGGCTTTTTGGAAAATAACTCATTTTCTTGTCAAATAGACCAGTAAAATAATTATTTCAAATGTTTTTTGTATTTTATTTCAAATAAAGCTTCTTGCCTTTTAATAGTTGTCAACAATAATGTAAAAAAAATCGCCCTGAGAAAAATTCCCCAAAGCGATTGTTTTTCGAACCAAACATTTATTTTTTTAAAAATTTGAACTAACTTATCTTATGTTAAATTCATAATAATAACTTGAACCGGGCTCTTGCGGATAAGTTCCTTTCAATCGAACCCTTCCTTTGCGACCATTCATTTTTTCAGCAAAATCATTAGCATTTGAAATAGGTTCCTCATCAATTTTTGTGATAACAAAACCCTCTTCAATTCCATTTTGTGCAAAGCGGCCATTTTCGTCAACTGAAAGAATTTTGGCTCCTCCTTTTAAACCTAATTTAGACTTTTCATTTGAGCTCAAACTTCCAATTTTCACACCTAATTCTTCAATTTTTATTTCAGAATTTACATCTGCTTTTACTATTGAATTGGTGCCTGATAGGTTTTTAAGTACTACGTTTACAGTTTTTACTTTTCCGTCTTTATCAATTGCTACTACTTGTACTGCCTCGCCCGGTCTATGCCTTGCAACCATTTCTTGTAGTTTTGGTGACGATTTTACCTCAACACCATCAATTTTAGTAATTACATCACCAATTTTAAGTCCAGCTGCCTTAGCTGAGCTATTAGCATCGCTAAATTTTTCAATGTAAACACCTTGATTAACTTTTAAGTCTAACTCTTCAGCTACTTTTCCATTTACTTCTTGTATGATTACCCCTAAATAACCTCTTTGTACATTGCCAAATTTCAAAAGATCACCAGTTACTTTTTTAACAATACTGGTAGGAACAGCAAATGAATAACCAGTAAACGATCCTGTTTGCGAAGCAATCGCAGTGTTAATTCCAATCAATTCTCCTTTTAAATTTACTAAAGCTCCACCAGAATTACCCGGGTTCACCGCTGCATCAGTTTGAATAAACGCTTCTAAAGGACTTGCATTGGCATTGCCATTTCTTGCTTCGTTTAATATTCCAATTGAGCGACCTTTGGCTGAAATAATACCAGCTGTAACTGTACTTTCTAAATTAAAAGGATTACCAACTGCCAAAACCCACTCGCCAACACGAATATCATCTGAATTTGCAAAAGTAAGGAAAGGCAAATTTTCGGCTTTAATCTGAATCACAGCTATATCAGTATTAGGGTCGGTTGCGATAACCTTTGCATTGAATGATCGTTTATCGTCCAAAATCACCTCCAATTCATCAGAATCAGCCACAACGTGGTTATTAGTAACTATTATTCCATCGGCACTAATTATTACACCAGAGCCTGAAGCTTCTTGTGGTTGTGCGCCTCTTCGGTTCAAACCGCCTAAGTCATCACCAAAAAAATCAAAAATATCTGGCTGACGGCGACTAACAGACTTTTGAGTCATTTTTGATTTTATATGTACAACTGAATGAACTGTTTTTTCAGCAGCCAGTGTAAAATCAGTAGGTGTTCCTAAAGGGGCACCTTCAATATTGGTTGTCAATTTTGAAAATGCCGAAGGTGCCGATTCGTTAAATACAACTTCTTTTGTATCTAAATCTAATAATTTGTAAGCTCCTAAAGTGGTTGCGGCACTTAATACTCCCACAAGGACCAACGATTTCCAATTGTTATTCATATGTTTTGCTATATTTATTTAAATTTCAAATCTAATTTTATAACTTGACCGTCAGCCCTGATATATGTCGGACTGTAAGTGTTCTCTATGGATTTTTTTACGGCTTGAAGTAACGAGGATTGTTTATTCCCTGAATAGCTATTATAAGTTTCATAAGTCGAGT
>JANMZR010000054.1:0-16484 GCA_031383555.1 Cytophagaceae bacterium
GTAAATAAAACCAAATTTTTCATTCAATAATAATTTTTTTCAGAGATTAAACCTCATCATCCAAATAAGTACTAGGTATATTTAATAAATAGGCAAAACTAATCCACCAAACCGAGCAATACAAGCCAAAAGGCAAATAACCCAAAAAGCCTAATATTGGCATTTCGAATAAATGCCAAAAATTAACATATGGTATACTATAAACCCAATACGCTGGGGTATGGGTAATTAGCTCGCCATTAGCTAAATGTTGCCCACTAAAATAATTTATACATTCGAGGCTTACCCCAAATATAAGGTATGTTAAGGTATATTTAAAGAAAGGCCCCCAATTTCCCGTTTTTATTGGATAAAATGGCGTCCAAAGGCCAATTTTATGTAAAGTAATAGCAATTATAGCCATAGGTGCTACCCAAAGTAAACCAAATAATTGTTGTGGATAAAAAGAAATGGCGAACATTCCAACCAAAAAAATAATCAGGATAAGATTAATTGCCCAGTTTGGTAATTGAAATTTTGGTCCGTTTGAAAACCTGTTTCTAATATTTGGAAATGTATTTAACAAACGATACAACACAAATATAACGGGTATTAGGCCTGAAGAACCAATAATTGCATAGACTAAAAACTCATCGTCCGGTATGCTTCCTCCGTTTGGGTAAAACCAATTATCTTCAACAAAAAAGTTAAGGTATTCAAATAACATCCAGCCAGCCATGGCTGAAACTCCAACAGCAATCATTTCTTTAGGTGAGTTTTTTATAATTGATTTGCCTCCTGTGCGTACATAAAGCCAACCATCCATCATCAGCGTATAACCCCAAAATACTGGTATCCAAGCCCAATTGAGCAAAAGTTGAGGTTTTGAAAACTGCCCCCAAAGCAAAACCAAAGGGATACCTAACATTAAAACACCTATCCAACCCCAAAGCGGGAATTTTGCTTTTATTGGAGGTGGTTGAGTAGGTAAAACTGATTTCTTAAAACCAAAAAGTGAAGGTTTCAAATAAAAAACAAATGCTATAATAAAACATATGCCAATAATTCCCCCAACTATATAGCTGGTTTTTTCTTTCTCCGGTGCAACAATTGGTGGATATTGGAAAAAATCTTTAGGAAAACCATCGTATTGCAAATAAAGCCCAATTAGTGGTAATAATATAATAGCAGCTTTGGCACCCATTACATAAAGTATAGCTTTTGGGTCTTTTATTTTCTGAGGTTGATACAAGTTTTTTAATTCAGAATTTAAATCATCAGAATTCATAATTAATAAAGTTTAGGGTTATCTTTTTTTCAACTGTGTTTTTAATCCTTCTAAAAATAATATAAGCATCGGCTCCAATTTGAGTACTTCTTTATAATATCCAAAATATATTTTCAGTGGCTGCCAAATACCATCTAATTTTTCGTCCGTTAAGCTAAAAACTTGAAATTCAGTGTTTCCACGTAATTCTCGGCATTGGTATTTAAGCCAATCAGATTCATTAGTCATATTTTTACCGTCCCAAATTAAGCCAACATGTTTGCAAAATATTTCAAAACGCCGGTCTTTAATTGAAGTTTTCCCGTTTTTCCCAAAATAATAATCTTCATATATTTCTGAAACTCGCAGACCTTTTTCAGCACCAACATCGTAACTATTGGCAATTACAATTGCATCAATATCGCCCAACATATCAGAACCTGGTGCATCAATATTAATTATTTTTTGCTCAGCTTCAGTTCCTATCGGCTTTTCATTATTTTTCAAATAGGCAAAAAGAAAATCGCCTGCTGAGCTTGCAATATCTCCAAGCCAAGTAACCAAATCTACGTTTGAGTCAACATGTGGGAACAATTTTGCTAGGAAAAACAACCATTCAGGAAATGGGCTTACTATTTGCTTATAATTGAAGGCATCGACCCCAGCCAATATATGCGCCACATCGCAATAAAAACCTTCTGGCAATAACACCTCTTGATGGTCGTTTTGATAAATAAATGGCGTTTGTCCAACTCTAGTGTCGCCATACACTAAATCATGATCGCTGTAAGTAATTGTTCGATGTTTTGTAGGTGTTTCTGCCTTTTTCGATAGCGTTCCAATGGGCCTAGTACTTTCATCTGGCGAGTCAACTATTGAAGTTACATAACGTGATTGAATATTAGCAGCTCCCCGAATTAGCTCTGAGTTCCAGCCCCATTGGTCATAGAAAATCTTACGTAACCGAGTGAACATTAGCTTTGTATTGTGTTGCTCACCTGGGTAATAGTCTTCTTCTTCTTTAAGTAGCTCCAAAAATTGAACCAAAGTTAAAGCATTCTTTGGGTCATGGCCTGGCTCTGTATTGGAGCTTAATATGGGTTGGAATAGTTTTTCCATAAGTTTGATCTAGAAAAGCAAATTCAAATTAAATTAAAAGTACTTTTTCGGTTTTTTTAAAATATGAATAAAGGGTAGTTTTTGATTGCATTAAATTACGTCAATTTTAATTATTTTCTTAAAATAAAGTCTAAATTTTATTGAGTGGTATATTAGTGTTAATCGACCGTTAAATAATTAGATATTCAAAAGTTTGATTTTATAAACAATTGTAGTTAGTTTCACATAGTTATTAACGGTAGAAATGCTTTAAAAATTAAATTTCCACTTTATATTTTGAAAAATTAAAGAACCTCAAACTTAATTTTATTATTTGAATTCTATAATAGCGTTCATTATCTTATTTTCAATTTTAAAACCACTTAAAAAAAATGAAATTTGAAAGGCAAAAAATGGTGGGTTGGTTCGATATAGCTCAGCTATGGCATACAGGAATTAAAACTGTAATATCCACAACCTTAGGTAATTATGCCGACCGCCGTGAAACACAAGCTGCTTTAAGTCCTAATTATGACTACCACGATTTGTCGGATAAATTTGAAGACTCTGAAGATATTTGGGTTGATTATATTTCTGACCTTGGCGACGGTTTCAACTCAACTTATACGATTGCCCACCTTTTGGGTAAATTGGCCTTAAAGGTTGGTAACAAACATTTGCCTCAAGGCAATATTTTAATTATGGGGGGTGATGCGGTGTACCCAACACCTGAAATAGAACAATATAACAACAGATTGAAAGGGCCTTACAAAGCAGCCTTTCCTGATCCGGACGACGAAAACTATTGGTTGCCAAAAGACAAAACTGATAAAAAGCGGCAGAAAAGAGAATTTAAGGAATTAATTGACCCCTTAAAACGGCCTCCTTTTCTTTTTGCTATACCTGGCAATCATGATTGGTATGATGGGCTCTCCAATTTTATAAAAATATTTACACAGGAGCGCCGCTTCGGCAATTGGCAAACTTTACAAAAAAGGTCATATTTTGCTATAAAACTGAAAGACGATTATTGGATTTGGGGTACCGACGTTCAGTTGGATTCAGACATAGATCAACCACAAAAGGATTATTTTCAACGTATCGGCAATATTATGCCTAATAATTCAAAAATAATACTTTGCACTGCAGAACCAGCTTGGGTATTTCGGTCAATGGCACCAAAAAATACCACCTATGATAGGCTTAAGTATTTTGTAAAAAACTATATTGATAATGAAAACGGGTGGCTTAATGCTGAATACACACTTGAAAATGTAAGAAAAGCAAATAAAAAACATCAATTAATTGCCACTCTTACTGGTGATTTACATCATTATGCCCATTATTGTGATGAAAAAGATGGAGAGAAATTTAATCATTTAATTACCGCAGGAGGTGGAGGGGCTTTTTTGCACCCCACTCATAATTTGCCAGTTGAACTTGATGGCCTTACAAAAGAAAAACCAATATTGCAGGCATGTTATCCCGATAAAAAAACCTCCAAATTACTATCTTATCAAAACTTTCTTTTTCCAATAATAAACAAGCAGTTTTTTGCTTTCATGGGTATTTTTTATGTTCTTTTTGCATGGTTACTTTGGAAAGTGAAACCCGTTGACCCAACCACAAGCGACTCTCGAATAGGTATTCTAACTAGTAATGATCAAATAAGTTTTTATCATTTTCTTACAAAATCAGAATTGCTTACAAGCTCCTTCTTTATTGTATTGGTTTTGATAATTTTTGGGTTTTATAAATTCACAGATACGGGCGCTACTAAAAAAAAATTTGTATGGATTATTGGTATTATACATGGGTTAGTTCATGTTTTAAGTCTATTTGTAATGATTTGGATATTAGCTCGTTACAACTCAAATTTGGACCCAAGTAAAAATGATTTTTATTGGATATCTTTCGTTTTTATATTGCAATTATTTGTATTTGGAGGCTTGTTAGGGGCCTTAATTATGGGCATGTATTTGTTTTTTGCCAATCATTTTTTCAATATACATCTCACTGAATCATTTTCAGGCTTGGCTATTGAAAACTATAAACATTTTTTAAGAATTCATTTTCAGAAAGATCAAGTAACGATATACCCTTTGGGAGTTGATAAAATAGTAAAAAACTGGAAAAATTACAATACCGACGATTTCCCTTTATTTAAAATTGGACAGCCCTCAAGAGCAATAAGGAGATTATATTTTATTGCTGATACAAAAAAAATGCACTTTATTAGAAAAATATTAGACTTCTGTGGCTACCACGATGGAACAAAACCTAAAGTACATATTATTGGTAATGAGCCAATTGTAATTAAAAATTAAATTAAATGTTAGCAATTAGATTTTAGAAAAAAATATTATGAAAAGATTTTGTTATTTATTGTCCAAACTTTCAAACTCTTAAACTTACAAACTTTAAAAAACATGCAGCCGAAACTCTCTAAACCAATCACAGAATTAAAACCAACCTATGAAGTTGTAGTAATAGGCTCAGGTTATGGTGGTAGCATATCAGCCTCACGAATGGCAAGAGCTGGAAGGCAAGTTTGTTTACTTGAAAAAGGCAGAGAAATTAGACCTGGGGAATTCCCAAATGAGTTGACAGAAGCAGGCGCCCAACTTCAAATGCATACTAAAAATGGTCATATTGGTGATGATACTGGCTTGTATGAGGTTTTTGTTGGTAATGGAATAAATGTTGTAAAAGGCTGTGGTTTAGGGGGGACCTCCCTTATTAACGCAAATGTTTCAATAAAACCAGAGCCACGAGTATTTGAACGAGAAGCTTGGCCTTCCGAAATAAAAGAGAATTTAAGCTCAGTTTTTGAAGGCATGGATAGAGCTTGGGATATGTTGAAGCCCAACCAATATCCTGTTGGTGCGCCTGGATACCCCGAACTCCCAAAATCGAAAGCCCATAGGCAAAGCGCAGATGCCTTAAATGAACCGTTTAGGTATTTGGATATTAACGTAAATTTTGAGGATAAATCAGAGGGCAACCATGTAGGAGTGGCACAAAAGCCATGTAACAACTGCGGTGACTGCTGCTCGGGCTGTAATATTTCAGCAAAAAATACCACTTTAATGAATTATTTGCCCGATGCAGTAAACCATGGGGCCGAAATATTTTGTGAAGTTGGCGTGAGTCATTTGGAGCGAATCGGTGACAAATGGCATATTCATTATAATTTATTAAATGTTGGGCGTGAAAAATTTGAAGCTCCAACTATGGTTATAGTGGCCGATTTGGTATTTTTAGGGGCAGGAGCATTGGGAAGCACCCAAATACTATTAAAGTCGTCAATAAATGGAGAGCTTAATTTTTCAAAAAAATTAGGAGCCAAATTCACAGGAAATGGCGATGTACTTGGCTTTGCCTACAATACTGATATTGAGATTAATGGCATTGGATTTGGTGATAAAAATAAAGAAAATCCCGTAGGGCCTTGCATTACTTCTGTAATTGATGCTCGTAATAAACCTGTTCTGGAAGATGGAATGGTAATTGAGGAGGGTTCTGTACCTGGGGCAATTCGACCTATTTTAAAACCGATGTTGTTTGTTCAATCACGAACAGAAGGTGAAGATACTGAAACTGGTTTTGACAATTGGGCAGAATCTAGAGCAAGAGAGGCTGTTAGTTTGTTTCAAGGTGCCGATAAAGGTGCATTAAACAATACTCAAATATATCTGATAATGACGCATGACAGCGATTCAGGCCAAATGTCTTTAACAGAAAAAGGCGATTTGACGATAGATTGGGAAGGTGTTGGGAAAGAAAAAATATTTCAAAATGCCAATGATAATCTCTATAAATCTACTAAAGCGATGGGCGGGGTATTTGTGAAAAACCCTGTTTGGACCGAAAAGTTTGACTTCGATTTGGTAACAGTGCACCCTCTAGGCGGCTGTATTATGGCTGATTCAGCTGAAAACGGCGTTACAAACCACCTTGGGCAGGTATATCAAGGTGAAAAAGGAACTGATTTATATCCTAACTTATTTGTAACTGATGGGGCTATTATTCCCTGCTCATTGGGCACAAATCCATTACTTACCATTTCGGGTTTGGCGGAAAGAAATACAAAATTGATTGCTGAAAGTAATAATTGGACTATTAATTATGATTTTCCGAAAAGAAAAGCCGTTGAAGCTGAACTACAAAATACTGGAGTAATGTTTACAGAAACCATGAAAGGGTATTATTCTGAAAAAGAACAAATTGATTATAAAAAGGGGGCGGAAATTGGGAGGTCTGTAAATTCTTCTTTCGCATTTACATTGACTATTCAGTCCCAGGATGTCGATAAATTTGTTGAGAACCCTGCTCATGAAGCTGGTATGGCAGGTTCTGTGATTGCGCCACATTTATCAACAAAGCCAATTTCTGTTTCTGAAGGCCGTTTCAACTTATTTGTAAAAGACCCAACTGTATCCGATCAAAAATACATGCAATACCAAATGAAATTGCATACCATTGAGGGCAACACCTATTTTTTCAAAGGCTTTAAAGATGTACGAGACGACCCCGGTTTTGACATGTGGGCCGACTTATCAACCTTATTTATTACCATTTACAACGGGGAAAATGAAAAAGCTCCAATACTAGGAAAAGGTGTTTTGCATATAGAAATGACAGACTTTGCTAAGCAAATTACAACTATGAAAGCGCTGAATACCAAAGGTTTAATAAATAAATCGGAAGGGCTAATGGCTTTTGGAAAATTATTCGGTGGCGATGTTTTTGATACCTATTTTTAGCAAATAGGCAAAGTAGCAAAAGTTAAAGACTATATAATAAATAGCCTATTGAAGCTACGAGAAATAGTTTTTTTATTCTAATTTCTAAAATCTAATTTTCATATATGATTCCATTAGAAAAATTTGAAATAATTCCTTTTGAAGCGCTCGATGGCTTTAAATTGAACTGTTGGCGGTATAAACCGGCCAATGTTACCAAAGGGCCAATTCTTTTAGTGCATGGAGCAGGCGTGCGAGCCAATTTATTTAATCCACCAAACAAAACAAATCTGATAGAAATGTTGGCTGCGGAAGGTTACGACGTATGGCTTGAAAACTGGCGGTCGAGTTTTGAATTTGCCGAAAATGAATGGGATTTAGATCAAGTTGGTCGCAATGACCACCCAGCTGCAGTAAAGCTAATTTGTGATACCACCGGAGTCGACGAAATTAAAGCTATAATCCACTGCCAAGGCTCAACAAGTTTTATGATTTCCGCTTGCTTAGGGCTTGTGCCTCAGGTAACTACAATTATTTCAAATGCAGTTTCGCTACACCCTGTCGTAAATAGCTTCGCCAATACAAAGCTTACCTATTTTGTGCCAATTGTGGAGAAAATGACCAAATATTTGAATCCGCATTGGGGAAAGGTTGCTCCCGGTTTTTTCGCTAAATGTTTAAGAATTTTTGTGAAAATATTTCATTGGGAAAACGATACCACAGTAGGCAAATTTGTAAGCTTTACTTATGGCTCAGGTTGGCCTGCCCTTTGGGAATTGAAAAATCTATCAAACGAAACTAAAAACTGGATTCAAGATGAATTTGGGTTTTTGCCAATGAAATTTTTCAGAAATATTAAGCAAAGTATTGATAAAAGAGCGCTATCACCATTTAATGGCAGGGGTACCTATGCCGACAAACCTCCTAAAACCGATGCGAGAATTGTATTTTTTGCAGGAAAATTGAACAAATGTTTTAGCTATGAAAGTCAAGTCTCAAGCTATAAATTTTTCAAAAAGTTACATCCTGGTAAGCATGGCTTTTACTTACTACCCGAATACAGTCATTTGGACGTATTTTTTGGTAAAAATGCACATGTTGATGTTTTTCCAATAATGATAAGGGAATTGGAAAAATAATAAGCTTTTACCCAAATAATGAGTTTTAAAAAAATCTAAACTTAAATTTATAATGCCTATTCCAAAAAGAGTTAAAAACTATACCGACAAGTATGCTTTTGTTGACGGTATATCTTTCAAATTGCCAGTTGGCGCCACTGAATCGCCTGCTTTGATGGCAGCTTTTGAATGTGATTATGAGGCTGCGGCTAAATTAATGCCTTCCGAAATTCACCCCGTTCGTTTACTCAACGGAAAGGCTGTATTTGTAGTTACAATAATTGATTACAGAAAAACATCAATTGGCAAATATGTGGAATACAGCCTTGCACTTGCCTGCACAAAAGGCTCAAAACCAGCTCCTAAACTGTTACCAGCTGTTTTTATGAAAACTTATAAAACGGGTCAATTTATTTTGGACCTACCAGTAAGCTCTGAAATTTCAGTAAAAGGTGGCAAAGGAATTTGGGGAATGCCCAAACATAAAGCTAATTTAGACTTTATCATTTCAGACGATTTGGTTACCTCAACCTATGAAAAAGACGGGAAATTTGCCTTTCGAATTGAAATGAAAAAGCCCAAAAGTCCTACTCTTAAATTGAATATTGGCTCTGTGAATTATAGCCATTTTCGGAACATGATTATTGCCTCTTATATTTATTTCAATTCAAAAGCTTCAATCAACTTATTTAAGTCGGCACAAGCGAAATTATTTATTGGCGACCACCCTCGAATGGACAAGTTAAAAACTTTGCATATTAATCCAAAAGCCTTATTTACAGCCTTTTTACCTAGTTCTACTGGCACTCTAGACGATCACTTTGAATGCTGGTTTGCTACCTATGACAATCCACAAATTAATGAATCGGAAGGCTTAGAAACTGTTTTTGGCCTGACAAATAATGAAGATTGGCTACCCGCACCATCGATTTCTGACTATCAAAAATTTGAATTGAAATAGGTTGAATATTCAAATTCAAAAACTTTCAAAATAAAAAACTCAAAAAATCACAAACTCTCTTTCCAATGAAAAATCAAATTTTTTTAAACCTCAATTATCTATTTCTAATGTTTGGCACTACTGTTTACATGGGAGTGCTTTGGGCGTTAAAAATCTTCTGGTTTCCTGGTTGGAAATCGATCACAACTGATGTGGTTCAAGAACATTTTATTGGCCCTACTGGTCGTGCAACTGTTTTTTTTACCATTGTTGTACCAGTTATGTTTATTTGTAATGCCATTATGATTTGGCGAGAATGGCATACAAAATATCGCTGGACTTCAATAATTTCAATGATCGGAATTGTAGGCTCTACCATTGTGGGTAAGTTATTGATTATTCCTATTAATAATGAAATAGCATTAGGGAAAACCAACCAGGCTGACCTCACTGTAATGCTCCAAACTTGGATGAATTATAATGATATTCGTTGGATAATGATGACCATAATGTGGTTGGCATTGATGTATTTTTTTTTAACTCGAAATAATACTAAGGCTTTATAAATCAAATAGATATTATGAAATATTTAAGAGTTATTTTATTGCTAATAGCCATAGCTACTTTCTTTTCTGGCCTAATTCAAATGGTGGCACCAAGTTTTGTCTTGAGTTTTATTGGTGGCGAAATTGCACCAGCCAACTCACATTCATTTGGGATAATTGGTATGTTTATGTTGCTATTCGGAGGCATGGTTATTCATACTTTTTATGAAGCAAATACTTCTGAAACCATTTTACTTTGGGCTGGCTTACAAAAAATTGGAGCGGCAATTGCAGTTGGTTTGGCCATAAACAAAGGCCTTTTCAATGGAATAGCAGGGCTTGTAGCTGGATTTGACCTGCTTTCAGGAATTTTATTTTTTGTTTATTTGAATAAAATTAGGCAATAGTCAAAACGAAATATAGCCATAAAAGGCCCAAAATATTGGATTAGCGAAAATGTTAATATGACATAAATTGAAAAATTTATTCATCATTCATTATTCATCTTTCAACATTCTTCATTCATAATTATTACCTAATGGAATCACCTCTTTTTCAATCGGATAAAATAAAACGCTCACTTGTTTTGGCTGGTGGAGGCGTTCGGCTTGCCTATCACGCTGGAGTTTTAAAAGCATTGGAAGAAGCCAAAATAGGCTTTAATCATGTGGATGGCACCTCAGGAGGCATATTTAATACTGGTATGCTGGCCTCTGGGCAAAACCCTGATGAAATTGCCAAAAGGTGGAGAGCACTCAATGTTTTTAGCTTTATGTCACCTACGCCAATAAGTAATTATTTAAAGTTGACCAGAATGAACGCCATGGGCGATGCGGATGGTATCCGAACAAAAGTGTTTCCAACTTTAGGCATTGACATTTCCAAAATAAATAAAAACAGCCGATTTGAAGCCACTTTTAATGTTTGCAATTTTTCCACAAAAGAAATAGAAAGTATAAATCATATCCATATAACTGAAAATCACCTTATTGCGGGGATGTCGTTACCTATTTTTATGCCTTCAATCAAGATTGGGAACGACTGGTATACCGATGCTGTTTGGGTAAAAGATGCGAATTTGTTGGAGGCTGTAAAGCAAGGAGCAGAGGAGATTTTTCTGGTTTTTTGTATAGGAAACAGCCGAGAATATTTAGAAGGTTCATTTTTGCAATATGTTCATATGATTGAAATGAGTGCCGCTGGAGGCCTTTTGATGGAATTCGATTGGTTGGTTGAAATAAATAAGCAGATTTTAATAGGAAAGTCACCGTATGGACAGCAAGTTCCAATTAAATTGCAAGTAATAAAACCTAGTTTCCCTTTACCGCTTGACCCCGACTTGTTTTTTGGCCATATTAACTTGCGAGGTCTTATAAACATGGGCTATGCCGATGCAAAAAAAACTTTAAATTCCTTGCCAGAAAAAGGGGTAAATCTTAATTTCAAAGCTTCACAAATGAATGAACCCGGCGTTTCACTTCAGTTTATGGTGGAGTATTCAGGAAAAATAAAGATCAATAATACTCTTGAAAAAACTAAGCTATATCTTTTATTTGATTTTCGTAAATTAATTGATAGTCAAATAGTTGCTAATTTTTACGGTTCTATTTCTTTTGGAAAAGAGGAACAAGAAATCTCCTTTTTTGAAGCCATAGTTAAAAAGAATTCTAATGGAAATATAAAATCAATTTTAATTGAGGCTAAGTATTTATTAGATAATAAAACCCATCATTTTTTAGGTGAAATCTCGTTAACCAATGCGATTGATTTTAGAATAGGTTTGGAATTCAAAAATATGCTTGTACAAGTTGATAATAATGAAAAATGTGTATTTACTCAAAATATAAAATCAAGAATGAGGTCTATTTTCAAATCAAAAATATATCAGAATGCTTCATTTTTTAAGAAACTGAGCTCAAAAAAGGAAATAATAAACTGGATATATAGTTAATTGCCTTATTTTTGTTCAACTAGTTTAGCAAATATGGAAGAAATTAAACTTGAAGGTTTCAACCCGATGATACTCAAAGAATTGGCCAATATGAAAATGCCGTTTGGGAAATATAAAGGAACAATACTTTGCGATTTGCCTGAACCTTATTTGGTTTGGTTTCACATGAAGGGCTTTCCAAAGGGCCGTATTGGTATGCTTTTGCAAACACTTTATGAAATTAAACTAAATGGACTGGAGTATTTACTAAAACCTTTAAAGAGTAATAACTAAAAAAAATAGCTTTATTCATAATATTTGTAAGCATCGGAGCCTGTCAATAAAACGCCATCATATCCTAATTTTAAAAAGGTATTTATCAACGAATTTTCGTTTCCAGACAAAACATTTTGCCACTCAGCATCCCAATAATTCACTCTGAAATCACCAACAATTCCTATTTCTTTATTAACAAAATTGGGTAATTTCAATCTCCAGATTTGTTGCCAATAATCTTTTTTTGAATCAGCTTGAGAGATATCCATTTCTGTGATTACCAATCTTTTACCTCCGTTTTTTTTGGTTTTTAAAGCTTTTATTTCTTCAATTGATAATAGTTGGCTCTTGAAATATCCGTTAATAATTATTAAATCGAAGTTAGTTTTGGTAAGATTGTCTAGTAAATTTTCTTTTGAATAATTATCGTATTTTAAAAGTATCATAAAATTTTTAGCCTCAGAAAGAGAAGTAATATTTTTTGAATTTTCATCAACGATTTTGAAATTGGGAAGTGGCAACAAATTCAATTCTTTGTTCAAGCTAATGTAGGTTTTGTTACCATTAGTTTGATTTTTCAATAGAGAATTATTAATTGAAGTTTCTGAATTGCAAAAATCTATATTAAAAACAGGTTTGGTACCAATAATATTTTTCCCTAAAAAGGCTTCGAAATAATTTATTTCATTAACACTATTTACTTGATTTACAGTAGAATATCCATAAAACTGACCTTCTACCAACTGCCCATCTATTGCCGATTGGTAGTCGGAGTTAATCAAAATGCCAGTTTTCAAAAGCTCAATTCCATTTCGTGGCAGAATAAAAAAGTCAGGCTTAACTGCTTTTGCGTTTTTGGAAATATTTTGAATTAGCTGGCGCATTTCCTCTTGAAAGCTCAATTTTTTTGGCGAAAGATTGCCCTCTGGTGCTTTACAGGCAACAATTATTAAAATTATTAAAATTACTTTTTTTTGCATTTTTAATTTTAATTTCTATTTTCTCAACCTAATTGTACTCCTCATATTCAACTATTCTCCTCCCAAATTTCACAAATATTCACAATAGTTTCTACAGCTTTCTGCATGTCTTGTAGGCTAACCCATTCTTGTTTACTATGAAATGCATGCTCGCCCGCAAAAATATTTGGACATGGCAAACCCATAAAAGAAAGTCTTGACCCATCAGTACCACCTCTAATACTTCTGCATTCGGGTTTTAAGCCAGCTTTTTTCATGGCCAATTCAGCAACTTTGACAACTTCTGGGTAGTTGTCCAATATCATTTTCATGTTTCGATATTGCTCGGTAATTTCAAATGACACTTTTGAGTGCGGGTATTTTCCTAACACCTCCAAAGAAATATCTTTTACCATTTCTTCCAATTTTTGCAAACCATTATTTTCAAAATCTCTTATAATCAAACCAATTTCAGCTGATTCCACATGCCCATTTATTGAAACTGGATGTATGAAGCCTTCTAACCCTTCTGTTGTTTCAGGTGAAAATGCCCTTTTGGGCAGGTTTTCTATTATTTCCGAGGCAATTTTAATTGCCGACTCCATTCGCCCCTTAGCAAAACCCGGGTGCTGGCTTATTCCAGAAATTAATATTTTCATGCCATCAGCACTAAAGGTTTCATTTTCAATAGTTCCAATACTCTCGCCATCAACGGTATAGCCATATTTTGCGCCCAATTTTTCCATATTCACTTTTGCTGTTCCTCGACCAATTTCTTCATCTGGGGTAAAAAGTATTTTAATTTCTCCGTGTTTTATACTCGGGTTTTCTACTAAAAACTGAACAGCTACCATTATGGCTGTAATTCCTGCTTTATTATCTGCTCCCAAAAGAGTTGTACCCGAGGCAGTTACAATATCATTGCCGATTTGACTGGCCAAATCAGGATGCTCTTTCAATTTAATAATTACGGAATTATCATCTGGCAATATGAGGTCGATTCCATCATAGTTTTCATGTAAAATAGGTTTTACATTTTCACCGGAACAGTCAGGGGATGTATCAACATGTGAACAAAAGCAAATTACTGGCACTAGTTTTTTCGAATTGGAAGGAATAGTTGCGTATACATATCCAAATTCGTCTAATTCAGCATCAGAAATTCCTAATTCCAATAATTCTTGAACCAAAATACTGCTTAAATTCTTTTGTTTTTCGGTAGAAGGTTGTGAGTTTGAGGTTGGGTCAGACTGTGTATCTACTTGTACATATCTGAAAAACCTATCTTGAATATTTTTAAGCATTAGCCTTATGAATTAGACAACAAAATTAAGCCTTCTATTTTTAATTTTTATAAATTTCTGCATTTATCAAATATTTTATGATTTGACTGTAAATAAACAGGAATTGAATATTATATTAGCCTTAGAATTAACGAATAGGTTTTAATTCAAAATAATTTTTTGTTAATTTCATCTTTTAATTCATTAAATAAAACTAAAATTCTTACTATGTCAGATTTTGCAGAACTTTCCATTGGCGATAAAAAAATACAATTACCAATTTTTGTTGGTACAGAAAATGAACCTGCAGTTGATATTGCCAAATTAAGAGATGAAACAGGTTATGTAACTCTCGACTCTGGGTATAAAAATACTGGTGCCACAAAATCGGCAATTACTTTTCTGGATGGCGAAGAAGGGATTTTAAGATATCGTGGTTATTCTATTGAGGAATTAGCAGAGAGGTCCTCTTTTTTGGAGGTAGCTTATTTACTAATTTATGGCGAATTGCCTACTGCTGAGCAATTTCATGTGTTTGACGAGGCTATTAGAAGGCACACAATTGTCAACGAAGATATGCGTCGTATTTTCAATGGCTTTCCAGCCAATGCGCATCCGATGGGTGTTCTTTCGGCCATGGTTTGTGCTATGAGCTCCTTTTATCAGGATAAAGTTGGCACAGATGAAAACATAAATATAATTAGGCTGATGGCAAAAATGCCTGTTATGGCTACTTGGTCATACAAAAAAGGAAACGGACATCCAGTAAATTATCCAAAAAATAAATACGATTATTGCTCCAATTTTTTACAAATGATGTTTTCATTGCCAGTGGAAGACTATGTGGTTGATCCTGTTGTGGTTAGCGCCTTAAACAAGCTATTGATTTTACATGCAGATCATGAGCAAAACTGCTCAACTTCTACAGTGCGATTAGTTGGTTCGTCTCATGCCAATTTGTTTTCGTCCATTTCTGCTGGTATCAATGCACTTTCTGGGCCACTGCATGGCGGTGCTAATCAGGAAGTTATAGAAATGTTGGAGGAAATAAAAGCCAATGGCGGCGATGCAGATAGATATATTGCCATGGCTAAGGACAAAACATCCGGTTTTCGATTGATGGGTTTTGGACATAGGGTTTATAAAAATTTCGACCCACGGGCTAAAATAATTAAAAAAGCTGCTGACGATATTTTAGATAAATTGCATATTAATGACCCAATTTTGGATATTGCCAAAAAATTGGAACAGGCGGCCCTTCATGACGATTATTTTGTGTCTAGAAAGCTTTATCCAAATGTGGATTTTTATTCAGGCATAATTTACCGGGCTTTAGGCATACCAACCAATATGTTTACAGTAATGTTTGCAATTGGTCGCCTACCTGGCTGGATTGCTCAATGGAAAGAAATGCGTGCCAACAAAGAGCCAATAGGCCGCCCACGCCAAATATATGTAGGAGCACCTTCAAGAACTTTTGTAGAAATGGGAGATAGATAGGTTGTTTTATTATGTTTGAAAAGAATTTCACAAATTTCATGAATTTCACGAATTTTGAAATGTTAATGTCATTATAAATAGAAAAAATTTATTTATAGTTTAGCATTTAAACTATTATAAATATATTAATAATCTTAATTAATTTTTTTATGCTATTTAGGATATTTTTTAAAATAATTTAATGGTTCTTTATTAGTTTTTAATTTTTATATATTTCAATTTTTGAAAAACAAAGTGAATAAAATAGTATGTATTTCATCTATTTTAAAATTATAAATATTTTTCAATGAAAAATAAATGAAATTCTCTATTTAACCTCTTGTACCCCAACTTGTAGTACGTCCCATTCTTGTGCCCCAGCTTGTTGTACGGCCATTGCTGGTTACCTCTTTTGTAGTATTCAATTTACTAATTGTCAACTTACTAATTGTTAATGCTTTCATTTTGTTTTTGTTTAAATTGTTTTGGCAATTAATTGATTAATTTTTTAATGTTGATATAAAATTCCCAATTATATTATTTATTAGAATCCGATTCTGTTTTTAATTAATAGCTTCTTTAAGAATTAATTTAATCATTTCCTTGCATATTTTAAGTATTAGACATGTAAATTAGAAGATAGCAAGAATTAAGACAGGCCAAATTAATCAATAGAAATTCATTAATTTTTAGTAAATTTAAGAGCAAATTTACCTAAAATCAAAAAAAATTATACTAACTAAACTATTCTATATATATATTCAAAATATTAGGCCTTTAAACTTATTAAACAATTAATAATCTTGAACAATTTTAACATAAACAAAATGAAAGCATTAACAATTAGTAAGTTGACAATTAGTAA
>JANMZR010000102.1:0-1961 GCA_031383555.1 Cytophagaceae bacterium
TGGCTTAGGGGTACTTAAAGTTAGTTTACAATTTCGCTTTGCCAAATGGGGCATAATAAAACCAGCTTATTTGGGCTAAGGAGTTCTTTTATAAAAGTAAAACCCATTTTTGTTATAAAGAAAGATAGCATCAGGTAATTCATTTTCAAGCGATTGCCGACCTGTAACTTTACAGGAAATATAAACAGGTTTGTCAATTTTTCCTTTTAGAAGCCAATCATCATTTGTATGATTTTTATTTAATTGTGGTTTCATTTTGCCATAAAAATAATGGGAATAGGTTTTATATTTATAGGTAACCATATAACAATCCTCTTTGGAATGAGACTGCCAGAATTCAATGTTGGTACGCTGGCTAATGGCTTCAATGCGACCAATAAAGAAGTAAAGCGTAGTTTGAATAAAAATAATTGAGCTAGATAGTAATACAAATAAAGCCCTTTGGTTTTTTAGATTTTTAAAATATTTAAATGATAAAACTATAGCAGCCCCAAGAATAAGACCCGGTAAAAACTCCCAGCCGCTCCATTCCACCTGCGCTTGTATATTTTCAGAAGAGAAAGCATCTTGTTTTAAAAATGGTTTTAACTGTTCTATATTTTTGCCAAAATAAACTAAAACAAATGGTGCTATTAAAAACGGTATAGCCGATACAATAATTATTATTTTGACCCAGCCAACGAGCTTCCATTTTTTTATAAGAATATTGTAAATACTAACCGTTGCAAGAAAACTAATAGGATAGTAACATAATGAAGAATAATGAACAATTTTTGTTTGCACCAAAGTAAAAACCAACAATACTACCCAGAAAAAAACAACCATCCATTTTTTGAAATCGGCAAATCTTTTATCTTCTGCATCTTTTTTTACCATTGCATGTATAAAAAAAGCAGTGGCAGGAAAGCAGCCGAAAAATAATACCACAAAATGATAAAAGAAAAAACCCCCATGGCCTGCATCAGCACTAGTTAATAATTCCCATTGCCGTACAGTAAATTCTTTTAAAAATATATCGCCATGTTGTAAATAATCAACACCTAGCCAAAGCCCAGCAGTAGACAAGGCAGAAAAAATGAATAAAATTAATTGCGGCAATGTGATAAACCAACGAAACCTATTTATTGCCCAATAAACCACAAAAGTGAGCCCGATTAGAATGAACGCAACCGGCCCTTTGGTTAAAACAGCTAAACCCGACATGACTCCACCAAAGATTAGCCAAAATATATTTGACTTTCTTTCTCTTCTTTTATCAGTAGCCATAATTAACCCATATATTGAAAGGAAAATAAAAAAATTAAACCAGGGGTCAATAATACCAGATTTAAAGTATAGGTGGGGCAAAATGGTGCTTGAATAAATGATTGCCCATAAAAATCCGAAAGAATTATCTTTTAGTTTTCTGCCTGTTAAAAAAAGTACAGGAAGTATAATTATTCCCAATAAAGCATTTGGCAGCCTTGCCGAAAATTCATTTATACCAAATAGGTTCATGCTTATAGCTTGCAACCAGAAATAAAGTGGTGGCTTTTCGGTAAATGATTCGAAATTTATTTGGGGTTGGCTGTAATTATCGGTAACTACCATTTCACGTGCTATCTCTGCAAAATTTATTTCATCCCAATCAAATAGATGAACATTTCCTAAAAATGGGACGAACAAAACAGCGGCAAGTAAAATTAGTACGAATAAAGAGAATGATAGGCTTGGCTTTAACATGGTTAAAATAATAACTATTTGGATCGGTATTTAATATTGCAATTAAAAAATAGTGGAAGGGATAAAAAATCAAAAACATAAACTAAATTAGATTGCTAATTTAATCTTTTTGTTGGGCAAATATTTTCAAATAATTATTAGATTGTTATGGGATTTTAAATAAATTGGAGGGTTCTTTTTTTTTATTAAAAAAAATGTTGAAACGTTAATATTTTTGGTTTTATCGCTCATAACTTTAG
>JANMZR010000104.1:0-3270 GCA_031383555.1 Cytophagaceae bacterium
TTTCTCCAGTTAAAATTGATTTCCGAAAACCAGTTTTTTTTAGTTCTTTTTTAGTATTTGAAAAGCTATAAACACCCGATTTTATAATGTTTTGAGAAAATCCAAATATATTTCCGAAGAAACTACAAATTAATAAGACCACAATAATTCTTATTTTTTTGTTTTGAAATTCTTTTTTATTATTCATAATTAATCATTTTTTTCCATAAACTTTCTTCAAATCATTTTCAAAAAACGTGTATTTGTTGTTATAAAAATCCACAAAATCTGGAACAGAATTATGCCCAGGATACGGTGCGTAAAAATGAGTTTTACTATTTCTATCATTTCGCCAAACCAATACATAAGCTAATCTCAATTTTGCTTTTTTAAGATTATTCAATAGTGAATCGGTCCACCAACCTTTATCAGGTATACTCTCAAGGCCTGTTTCTGTAAAAGCTGCTAATTTATTTGCTTTTCTAGCAAAATTATCAACTATTTTTAATTTGGCAATACCAGCAGGAATATTGTATTTCCCACCACGGCCAAAGTCTCCATAATTGTCCATTCCAACCATATCTACATAATTATCACCAGGATAGCGTTCCAAATATTCAGCCTCAGTTTTATATTTATTATCAGGCGAAAAAGCATAAATAAAATTGTGAACTTGTATTGAATCACGCAGATAACTCACTGTAAACTGCCAAACATCAATAAAGTCTTCCCGACTGCAGTGTGGTTTTCCCCACCAAAACCAACCACCATCAAACTCATGGTAAGGTCGGAAAATCATTGGAGCTAAAGTGCCGTCATTTCCTTTCACTGAGTTTGCCCAATTGCCAATTCCTCGTAAAATTTCCTTATATTTCTCATGATGTGAACCGCCAGGTTTTATCAAAGGAATGGCCGCTACCGACACCGAATCTCGCCAATAAAAACCACCCTTAGAGGCCGGGTTTGAAAAATGCCAAGCTACTGTAGTAATGCCACCACGATTATAAGTATCAGCTACATTTATACGTAAATTCTCTTTATTTCTTTCAACAATATTGGCTGGTAGGCCAGAAAACCCAGATAAATCTACTCCTACAACACCTGGGTGGGTACCCACTATGGATTTTACATCAGAACGGGCACTATCTCCGGACCAACCATGGCCATACTCTGTTGCATGTTGATGGCCAAAAATAATATGTTTTTTCGAGGTTTTCTTTAGGTATTTGTATAGTGCTTTAGTTTCTCTTGTCGCACTTTTATCTATTTGGGAAAAAGATAAATGGCTTATTAGTAACAAAATAGGTGTAAAAAAGATATTTTTCATTTATCGTAAAAAAATTTTTTCGAATTGTTTTTTGTTTTATCATAACATTCAAATTTACCTGATTAAACCTTAAAGGTTTTTAAAACCTTTAAGGTTTCAAAATCTACCACAAATGCCCTACCAAGCCCTTTATTTTCAAATCATAAATATTTTTAATCAACTGATTATCTGCATTTTTCAATGGCTGGCGATTAGTAGCAGAAATATTTTCAATCACCTGCTCAGCTCGTGATGCACCTGGTATTACAGTACTTACTGCTTCATGGTCTAGTATCCAACGGATGGCTACTTCTGTCAAGTTTTCACCTTCTGGGAAAGCTCCACGAAGGTTTTCAATGGCTTCAAGTGCTATATCATAATCCACACCTGAAAAAGTTTCACCTTTATCAAAATGCTCGCCATTTCTATTGAAATTTCGATGATCACCTGTTTCAAAGGTTGTAGATTTTGAATATTTTCCAGTTAAAAGACCCGATGCTAATGGAACTCTCACTATTATTCCAACACTTCTTTTTAATGCTTCTGCAAAAAATACATCTGCTGGTCGTTGACGAAAGGCATTGAAAATAATCTGTACGGTGGTAACGTTCTCATATTCAATGGCTTTCAGAGCTTCATCAATCTTTTCCACTGAAACGCCAAGGTTTAAAATTTTGCCTTCTGTTTTTAACTTTTCAAATTCACCAAATATTTCTGGCTGCCTATAAGTTTCAGTTGGCGGGCAATGGAGTTGAATCAAATCCAAGGTTTCCAAACCCATATTTTGCAAGCTATCCTCCACATATTTTCTGAGAATTTGAGGTGTATAATTGGCATCTATATGAGGGTTTATTTTTCGCCCGCATTTGGTGGCAACATAAATACGCTTAGTTTGCTTTTTTAAGAATTTTCCGATTGCTTTTTCACTCAAACCAGCTGAATAAACATCGGCCGTATCTACAAAGTTAATACCTTGCTCTATAGCTGTTTGCAATATTTTATCAGCATTTTCAAAATCAAATTCTGAGCCCCATTTACCCCCAACCTGCCAAGTGCCAAGTGATATTTCTGAAATGTTAAATCCTGTTTTTCCTAGTTTTCTGTATTGCATAATATTCAGCACAACTATCGTAACGTCGAACTGCCCTGATGGGGGAGTTCACCTCTGAGTCATTGTGTTTTTTGGTAAATAAATAATTTTTTTAAATTAATTTTTAAATATTTTCTTTCCCTTTCAGGGGAGTTTTCCGTTGTTAAAGTCTCCATTGATGACCTTTCTCTAAAAAAGCCACAGAATATAATAGTGAAAAAAATTTAAGACTTTTTTTATTTGGAAGTCTGTTACTTTTCTACCTTCTCCTCCACTATTTTCATTTTGCGCATATATAGGTTGGTCATTAGCAAAGGATTGCTTTTATTTTTACCCCAAATTAGAAAAACATCGTCGTACCAAGGTAAAAAATCACTTATCAATTCCTCATTACCATGCTCATAGTTTGCTTTAGCTGTAACCAACCCATTTTGTGTATCCAAAAGGCTAGTAGTAACTGTATTTCCTATTTGGCAGGCAGCTATCAATCTATTTTTATTCAGCAAAAACTGCATGGCAGGCGCAACATTCGACTCCAGCACATCAAATTTAGAGCTTGTTTGGCTACGCTTAGCATTATATAAAAACTTCTGAATGCCTTCCAACGGTAATTCGGTTTTCCATACTATTTGGCCTGCGCTGTCTATACGACATATCAAGCTTTGGGCATACTGAATAATGCCACTGTATTCGGCATTGTGTATGGAAGCGTCAAAAAAGTCGAAAACACACATAATATCATTATTAACCTGCTTCAAATTATGCACGATGGCATAGGGGGAGATTTCATTTTTTTGATTTTGATCAGCTAAAAGAGTAGAAAATTCGTGGTAATTTAAATTTTTTTCTGAAAAATTATCATTGAGCAATGCCGTATAAAAACCCTTAACTTTAT
>JANMZR010000110.1:0-5825 GCA_031383555.1 Cytophagaceae bacterium
CTTTGCAAAATAAATAATTTGGGTTTTGAAGCTATCCATGGCCCAATGCCCAAAATGTTTGGGAATAGTGGTGGTGAAAAATCCATAGAGTATTTACGAAAAATATTACTTGGCCAGCAAGAAATTGTTTATACTCCTAAACCCAGTATATTTAACAAATATGGCCATGCCAATGCGCCAGTAGTTGGGGGGAATTTATGTATTTTGGCACATACAATAGGCTCAAAATCTGAAATTAATACTGAAAATAAAATACTTTTTATAGAGGATATTTCAGAATACTATTACAATATCGACCGAATGATTTTACAGTTAAAAAGGGCTGGCAAATTCAAGAAATTAGCAGGTTTAATGGTAGGCCATTTTACGGATTGTAAAGATAGCGACAACCCATTTGACAAAACAGTTGAGGAAATTGTGCTTGGCCAATGCAAGGAATATACCTTCCCGATTGCATTTGGCTTTTCTATTGGCCACGAAAACGACAATTGGCCAATCATTTCTGGAAGGAATGTTGAGTTTGAGGTGGGTGAAAAGGAGGTAAATTTAAGCTTTTAGATTTAATTAAAGTAAAATGCAAAACGCTAAATATAAAAGTATAAAGTAAAAAGGCAGGTCTTTAAATACGAAATAAATTATTAAAAATCCCCTTTCGGGGCGATCCGGCGTACCGGCAAGGTAGTTATGGATTTAAAAAATAAAGTTTGTTGGATTACAGGTGCCAGCTCAGGTATTGGCGAAGGTATTGCCAAAGAATTGTCAAAAGAAGGAGCAAAAATTGTACTTTCGGCTAGAAAAGTAGATGAGCTAAAAAGGGTTCAAAAAGAGCTCAATCTACCTGATAGTGAAACATTTGTGTTGCCAATGGACATGTTGGAAGCAGCAAAATTCCCTGAAAAAATTGAGGAGGTAATTAAAAAATTTGGCAAGATTGATGTGCTTTTTCACAATGCGGGCATCAGCCAGCGAGGGCTTATGCGTGATACACCCGCTTATGTAGATAGGCAGGTGATGGAACTCAATTTTATGTCAGTTATTGAACTTACAAAAGCAGTTTTACCTCAAATGTTCAAACAAAATTCTGGCTATTTTGTGGTTACATCAAGTATTGCTGGCAAAGTAGGCACACCAATGCGGTCGGCTTATTGTGCCTCCAAACATGCATTGCAGGGCTATTTCGATGCCCTTCGTGCCGAACTTTGGCCACAAAATATTGGCGTTTCCATTATTTGCCCTGGCTATATCAAAACCAATATTTCGTTTAATGCAGTAGGCTCAAATGGCGAAAAATTTGGCAAAATGGATAAAAATCAAGAAGCTGGTATGTCGGTAGAAAAATGCTGTAGCAGAATAATTTCGGCTGTAAAAGCAGAAAAAAGAGAAGTTTATATTGGTGGGAAAGAAAAGTTGGCGGTTTATTTAAAGCGCTTTTTCCCAAGTATTCTAGCTAGGATTGTGAAAGACTATAAGATTGAGGCAGTGTAGTTGAAATATTATGACGGAATTATTTCATCAAAAATTAAAATTGAATGCACCTAACTATAAAATGTAAGCTATTTGCTCCAAAAATTAACTAGAATATACCTTTTTAAAAGCTGCAATAGTTTCGGCGGCCACTTTTTCTGGTGAAAAATCTTTGATAATTTCGATGCCTTTTTTACCCATTTGTTCGAATTTATTAGTATTATCCATCATTTTAAGCATTTTATCAGAAAGCTCGTTTGTGTTGTATGGGCTAAAGGTAAGGCCATTGCCATTTTTGCCTTCTTTCACCAAAGAAGTTACACATCCACAATGATTGGATACAATCACTGGCTTACCACAAATCAAAGCCTCATTTACAACAAAACCCCATGGCTCAGAATAGCTGGCCAAAACCATTACATCAGCCAAAGAGATATTCCAAGGTACTTCAAGCCACTCACATGGAGGTAAAAAATGGACGTTAGCTATTTTTTTATCATTAATAAAAGCTTTTAATTCATCTTCAAGTGGGCCATCGCCAACCATTAAAAATCCCCAATCGGCTCCCTCATTATGTTTTTTTGTAGCTTTATCAAAAGCCTCCAACATAATAAAAAGATTTTTAAAGTCAATCAACCTCCCAACGAAAATAAAATTAAATTTTTTCAGTTTCAACTTGGCTTTTCTTTCTGCACGGGATGGGAGCGATTGCTCGTATTGATTACGAATTTCGTGATTATCGAGGGCATTTCGGCTCATTAATATTTGCTCTTTTTTTGCCCCCAATTTCAAAAGATATTGATCCGTTGCAGGGCCTATACTTAAAAAACCATCGCTAAGTGCAATAATTCTTTTTTTAATTATTTCTTTGAACCATATCTTTTTATTGTCTGTTTCGCCAGAATCTAAAAACATAATTGTTTTTATTCCTGCTATTTTGCAATACAAATAAATCAACCAGGTTGAGGGATCAAAATAGCCGGGAAGCACTACCACATCGGCTTTGAAAGAGCTTATTTTTTTAAAAATTTTAATTGCCTTTCCCCAAAAGGGTGTCTTTTCCAAGAAATCGTCGTAAAGTAAATCATAGTTATATTTATGATAACTCTCGTCTATAGCTCCAATATTTAATCTGGTGGCCTCAGTACGGGACATTTGGAGCACATGAAACTCAAACTCCTTTGTTTTTTGAGATATTGCAAATAAATCGCTAAAATGTTTGGCTTTATAGTGGGCCCAAAGAAACTGATGAATGAAAAGTACTCGCATAATTATTGTAAACCATACAAAGATAATGAAAATTGACAACTTTTTTATTTTAGGAAAATTTCCTAAATTACAGTAAATAACAAGACCATTTTGATCAACTTCTTTTCAAGATTCCCCTTTCTTCGCTATGTAATAGCAATGATTTTAGGCATTGTTCTATTCCTAAATACAGAATTAGTAATAGAACATTTAATTTGGTTAATTATTATTTCAATTTTAGTTTACGGTATCATATTTATCAAATACCAAGGCAGTGGGCGTTTGTTTTTGGGTTATTTGGGCATTTTTATTTTGGCTATTTTTGGCTATTATAACGCTAGTAGGTCATTCAAAATCAATGATAAAGATAATATTTCAAACGAAAGTGAATACAAATACTATGAGTCAAAAATAGTTAGTTTGGTTGAAGAAAAGCCAAAGTCATGGAAGGCAATAGCGGAAGTAAGCGCTATTATAAAAGGAGGAATAGAACAGAATTGTTCAGGGAAAATACTTTTGTATTTTGATAAAAATGATGTTGCAAAACCAAAATTTGGAGATAAACTATTAATTAAGGGTATTCCTGCTTTAATTGAAGGGCCTAAAAACCCAAATCAATTTAACTATAAAAAGTATTTGGGTTATCAAGGATTATATCATCAACATTATTTGCGAGATACTTCCTTTGTGAAAATACCAAAAACAGAAGGGCTAGGAATAAAGGGCCTTGCTTTTCAAATTAACAATTACTGCGATAGTGTTTTCACAAAATATATTCCTAAAAAACAAGAATTGGCCGTTACCAATGCTATGGTACTTGGGCTTAGAGATGATATTGATAATGACCTTATGGCTGCTTATTCGGCTGCGGGAGCTATTCATGTTCTTTCTGTTTCCGGCTTACATGTAGGGGTAATATACATAATTTTAGTTTGGATTTTTGGTTCGTTGAAGAAAAACCTCCGATGGGGAAAATGGTTATTTTTAGGCATAATACTTTCTATATTATGGATGTACGCCGCAGTTACTGGTTTTTCAAGCCCAGTGATGCGGTCTACCTTTATGTTTTCGTTGATATTAATTTCCGAAACCATAAATAGACAGCAAAACTCTTATAATACTTTGGCTATTTCGGCCTTTTGTTTACTGGTTTTTGATCCATTATTAATTACCAATGTTGGATTTATGCTTTCTTATTTGGCGGTTTTTGGTATGATACAAATTCAACCACTACTGAATCCGCTGATTATTATTGATAAAGACAAAACCATCTTTCACTGGCTTTCAGATCGGATTTGGAAAGTGACCACAGTTGCCGTGGCAGCTCAAATTGCCACCTTGCCTATTACAATTTATTATTTTCATCAATTTCCAAATTATTTTTTATTAGCTAACCCATTGGTAATTCTCCTTTCATCAATTGTTTTAATTGGTGGTCTGGCGTTTTTATTATTGGTGGTATTATTTAGTTTTTTACAACTATATATTGTCAATGAATGGTTGGGCATAATATTGCAATTTTTTGTAAAAGCACTAAATGAAACCGTTTTATTCACTGAAAACCTACCAGGCGCCATAAGTAAAAACCTTAATTTTAACTACTTAGAAGTAATACTTCTGTATTTCCTCATTTTTTCACTCCTCACTATTATACAAACCAAAAAATACGCTTGGGTAAAAACTGCCATTTTTGTAACCGCTATATTGATTGGGATTTCGATCACAAATAATATTAAAATAAATAATCAAAATATAGTTGCTATTCATTCTATCCCAAAATCAACAGCAATTAGTGTTATAAATGGCTCCAAGTTGCAACTACATGGAAATGCTGCTTTACTTTCTGATAGAAAAATACAAGGTTATTATTTGAATAATTTTTGGTCAGAAAAAGGGATTGTTGAAACAAATAAAATAACGCTAAGCAATGAAACCAATTTGAAAGTTTGGAAAGGGAAAAGCTATTTATTTTTAAATAATAGGTTGAAAGCAAATGAAAGTATTTTAAATGTAGATTTTCTGATTATTAAACATAAAAAATTAAGGTACTTTTCTGATATAAAGGGCAAAATAAAATTCAAATTTTTAATTATTGATGGAAGCCTTTCTAATTTTTACTCCAATAAAATTCAAGTTGAAGCCGCTCAAGACGGGGTTTTGGCCTATTCATTAATAAAGGAAGGAGCTTTAATACTTTAGTTGCCCAATTAAAATAGTTAATTTGAATGCAACGTTATTGTAACTTATCACATCTATATAGTATAAATTCCTCCATTCAAATACATTGATATTGAAAAATGAACCATTGATACTTTAATAAAACCGTTTAACTAATATGTTATACATAGTACTAACTATAACATATATCTTTGTATCATAGATTAGTGGTCGTATTTAGAACAAGACTGTATTGAAATCGAACACCGAAAAATTACAAATACTTTTTAATATATTGAATTACAGTTAGTTATATTTTTTGGCACAGATATCGAATAGAAATAAGTAAGAATTTATCAAAAACATTATAAACAAAAAACAATTAAAAAAATGAAAAATCAAATTAAACCAATTATTGCCGCTCTACTTTTAGGTTCAGTATTTTATTCAAATGCAAGAACTTTGCCTGCCAACCCAACTATCAAACCATTTTCAATGAGTATGTATAAAGTTGAAGGGCTTTCTTCAGTGAATGTTTTTATAAACAAATTGGAAGGTTCAAAAATAAAAATAGTTATAAAAGATGCATCTGAAAATATAATTCATGAAGAATTTATGGGAAAAAAAGAAACAAAACTTCGTACTAAATTTAACTTTTCAGAATTAAAAAAAGGTACTTATTCAATAGAAACTACCGATGGAAAGAATATTGAGATTAAAAATTTTAGTTTGTAAAAAAGAGAATTAATAAAGGATAATTATAAAAATTAAACAAAAAAACATGAAAACTAATTTAAAAACTTTAATGGTAGCTTTAATGATGGGCGCTGTTACAATTACCAATGCAAATAATTTAAATCCGGAACCTGCTAAAAAATCATTTGGCGCAAGTATTTTCAAAAGTGATTTCAATGCTAAATTGACTGTGTTTATTGACAAAGTAAAAGGAACAAAAC
>JANMZR010000137.1:0-26091 GCA_031383555.1 Cytophagaceae bacterium
CCTCTCACACCACCCTACGTGCCGTTCGGCATAGGGCGGTTCGTAAAGTTACTAAATTTCGTGAACGCTTGACTAAAGGTTGTTAGTTTGATACTCTCAAAATAGGCATTGGTTAGGGTAGTTGAAAGTATAGGACTTATGGCTGTACGCCAATAACTCTTTCGAGTATTGGCATGTTCCCACGCTTTCTGTGGGTCTATTCCTAACCGTTTTAAGTTCTCGAACTTTGTCTTTATCTTCTTCCAATCTTTCCAATGACACATTCTAAGTCTTCGGCGCATCCACTCGTCAAGCTTTTGGCAATGTCTTTTCATATGGGCTAAACTGAAGTAGCTAGTCCAGCCAATTATCAGGCTTGACAGTTTTCTTACTCGTTCTTCCATACTCATTGCATTGCTCCTACTAGTGAGCTTCTTTACCTTGGCTTTTATCCTTATCAACGACTTTTCATGGATGCGAACAGCCACTACTTGCTTGTTTTGATAAAAGCTGAATCCAAGAAACTTCCTTTGTTTGGGGCTTCCAACCGCACTCTTGCTTTTGTTGACTTTCAACTTTAGCTTCTCTTCAATGAACTTGCTAACGCCTGCAATTACTCGGTCGGCACTTCGCTTGCTTTTGACGTAAATGTTGCAGTCGTCGGCATAACGACAGAAACGATGCCCTCGCTTTTCAAGTTCTTTGTCGAGCTGGTCAAGCATGATGTTGGATAATAGCGGGCTTAATGGGCCGCCCTGTGGTGTGCCTTCCTCTGATTTGCAATAAATCCCACCTATCATTACCCCTGATTCGAGGTAGTACCTGATTAATCGTAACACTCGCTTATCATGTACCTTTAAAGATATAAGGTGCATGAGTTTGTCGTGATTTACTCGGTCGAAGAACTTTTCTAAGTCAATATCAACTATTACTTTATAACCTGCGTTGATGTACTCTTCTGCCTTTCTCATGGCTTGGTGTGCATTCTTGGCGGGTCTAAAGCCGTAGCTATTGGGTGAAAATCCTGCCTCGAAAATGGGGCTTAATACCTGGGCGATTGCCTGCTGAATCATACGGTCAACTACCGTGGGGATGCCTAAAAGCCGTATGCCCCCGTCTGGCTTGGGTATTTCCACTCGCCTTACAGGTTGTGGGCGATACCTGCCTGTTTTCAATTCCTCTTCCAATCTTGGCCAGTTCACATTCAGATAATCCAGAAGGTCTTCTGTTTTCATCTTGTCGATTCCTGCACTGCCTCCATTGCTCCTAACTCGGTCGTAGGCTTTACGCCTATTTTCCTTAGATAGGATTTGTTCGAGTAATTGAGGTTCACTCAATTCGTCTCTTGGTTCTGTTTTCGCCTCGACATAGCTATGCTCTTCAACGCTACCTCGGGGTTCCACCCCTACTTCCCGTTGTAAGTCCTTACTTTCATAAGATTGGCTGCTTTCTAAGCCTGTCATGAGATTACAAAATTTATAGACTCTTTACGTTCAGCCCTTCTCCCGATACCTATCGGGATACTATGACCTCTGCTGACTTCTGACTGACCAGTCTAGTATCACTACAAGGGTTTGGTGGGTCTAAATTCATATTCCCATCAGTCCGTCAGATCTCCCCAGGTAAGGGCAATAGCTTTCATCTCATCTACCTGCAACATTTACTCCTAAGGTGTCGTGTAGTATAGGACTTCGTTTTGTTTTGCAAACTCATCCGACCCTAGTAAGCCTTTGTATGTTATTTCTGTTCGTCAGGCCAAGACTTTGCCTCCAGCTTCTTTCAGATTCCACCTCACGGTGGACACCCTTGCTATCAGCTAATGATTCCTACTACAAAGCTCATAGTGGACTTGCACCACCGAGCTATTACCCATGCTGGGCACACAAAAATGCCCATTTCACAAAAAAGTGAAATGGGCAATATTAGAGATTAGGGAAAGGGGGTTATTAAAATTTAATGTTCAAATTTGCATTGAATATAGTGCCCAATTGACTGAACTGTGAGCCATTGTAACCAAGAATGTCATAACGACCACTAAAGCCCAAGAAACCACGTAGTAAATCTTTAGCAGCTTGATCCTTTATTGCAGCTTCTCCTTTTGAATTGATGGCTACTAAATCCCATTTAGGCAATACGTTCAATAAATTATTTGCATTTACTGTAAACACAACTTTTTTCGAAAATTGATAGGCAACACTTAAATCCGTAACAACACCTGGCTTGAACTCAGCTTTAATATTTTCCATATCACCACCACCATTATCCAAATCTTGGAAAGCTGTTTTGCCAAAAAGCGTATTGTTAAGGTTGAAAATGAACTTATTCAACTGTAAATCAAAGCCTAAGATAGCTTTATATTTTGGACGACTTTCTGTTAAAAGTGACTTAATCTGAGTATTCAAAATACTTGAACCTGCTGCTTTAATAGCTGCTGGCTCGGCAGGAGTTCCTATAATTTTGTTTTCCAACATAAAGTTACCAGCTAAATTGATACCTAAAGTACCTTTACCAACTGGCACATTTTTGTAGTTAAATACATAGTCTAAACCAGAAGTTCTAGTTTCAATACCATTGATAAAGAACTGTACCGATGCAAGATCATAAGCACCTACACCAACTGCCGTTCCTTTCAAAATTCTTCCTAAATCAGTTGTTGGAACAGCAAGGCTTTTATCACCTGTTGAAATAGATGAACTATATACGATACGATCTTCAACACCGATAGTAAAATAATCAAACGACATACTGAAGTTTTTCGAAGGATTCAAAGCTAAACCCAAAGTAAAGTTTTTTGAAGTTTCAGGGCGAAGTGTTGGAATACCTAATTGCTTAGCCTGTGCACTTCTGTTGTTGAACAAACCAGAAAGCTGAATAGTGCCGCCTACAAATGCCGCTTGTACAGATTGTGCGTAGATCTGGTGCAAAGTTGGAGCACGGAAACCCGTTGATGCCGAAGCTCTGATTACTGCTTTATCGCCAGCTAATTTATAGCGTGATGAAAGTTTCCAAACATTGGCGTTTCCAAAATCAGAATAGTTTTCAGTCCGGAAAGTACCATTTACTAAAAAATCCTTAGTGATATCATAACTTAAGTCCAAATAAGCTCCAATATTAAAACGTTTGTTTGTTCCAGCATTCAATTTGTTAATACCCGGAAACGAATTTGAGCCTTCAGATTCATATGACTTTTCGTCACCAGCCACAATTGTATAAGCTTCAGAGCGAGCCTCCATACCAAAGCCAATTCCAAAAGATTCTGTAACAGCTTTGTTTACATCAATATTTCCAACAATATGACTGAAACCATAACCTCCTGGCTTGAAGCGAGTTGGTGATGCTTTTCCTAAACCACGATTTACAGTATTCTCAACGGTATAGTCTTGAGTGTTTCCTCCGATGGTTAAAGACGCATCATGTTTCCAACCATTGGTTTCGCCTTTAGCTCCTAAAGTTGCGTTATAGTCAATCAAATCTCCTTCAAATGTTGGCACATAACCATTGTAACCTTTATACAAATCAACACCATCTGAAGGGAAGGCTAAAGTTGCCGCTGTCAACCAGTTTTTCCCGCCATTATCAGTTGGGCTATGCAAAAGGCCTCTATCTTGACGCCAATAGGGTGTACGGAAGTTGGCAAAACTAGCAACTCTCTTTGCAACCATAGCGGCGTTTCCGTATAATTCACTATTAATCCCGATTGGTATACCTGCATTAATAGCAAACTTTCCAGCTGTTATTTCACCAGTACCATTTATGTTTCCTCCAGTAGGGTCGAAGGCTAAATATGATTTAATCAATTGATCCTGTGGGCCACCACCACCATCACCAAAAGTAGCAATTTCAGTAGGCACATGTATTTTACCTGAACGCACCGCTGAATTATTATTTGAAAAATCAACAGTATAGTTTACAAAACCTTTTGTGCCAAAGTTAGCACCACTATTTAACGAAACACCTATCGAACCGCCATCACCGGCTGAAGTAACGCCTGAGTTAAGGTTCAATGAAGTATACTCATATTTATCTTTGAGAATCACGTTCATAACCCCCGCAATGGCATCCGAACCATATTGTGCTGATGCACCGTCTCGTAATATCTCAACTCTTTTGATGGCATCTTGAGGAATTGCAGAAAGGTCAACGCCTGTTTCGCCACGACCTGGTGAAAACTGTACATAAAGTAATGAGCTTAAGTTTTTGCGCTTTCCATTAATCAATATCAAGGTACGGCTTGGTCCCATATTTCTAATTTCATACGGATCTAATAGGGTTGTAGCATCGTTTACCGGCGTATTTACTGTGTTAAATGATGGCACTTTATATTGTAAAGCCTTATCAAAAGAAGTTTGCCCTGTAGTCCGAAGTTCAGCAGCCGAAATAATATCGATTGGAAGTGGAGAGTCAACAACTGTTCGCTGTGAGCCACGGCTACCAACTGAAATCACTACTTCGTCAAGACTTGTTGTAGAAGCATCCAATGATACGTTTGCTGTAGTTTCACCATTAACAGTAATAGACTTTGTAGTAGTTTGGTAACCAATTGATGAATACCGAACATCATAAGTACCATTGTTTAATTTTAAATTGTAACTACCGTCACTCCCTGATGTTGTACCTTGATTTGTACCCACCACCGTGATAGATGAACCAGGAATAGTGCCTCCTTGGGGGTCAGATATTACACCTTTGAGCGTTCCTTGCGCAAAAACATTAGCTGTTGCTAGCATTCCAATTACTATAAATGACAGTAAATGAATTGGTTTTTTAAATAATTGTTTAATCATCTTTTTTTTGTTTTGGTTAATAAATTGTTTGAATTGATAAGATAATAAAGTGTGAATTTTTATTAATTGTTCAAATAAATAAACCTAAATATCGAAGAGAATATTCAGAAAATTTCGCAATTACAATTAATTGCCAAAGAAAATTTGTTTAATGTACTAATTTGAAAGTTTTTATTTGCTGAATTTTAAAAGCAATATTAACACAACTATTTCAAATGACCAAGCTAAAATGCAAAAAAAAAGAGCACAGTGTATCACACTTTGCCCTTTTGTAATATAAATACTAGTTTTCTTTATATTATCAATAACCTCCTCTAAATTTATATGTATCTGCTACTTTTTTAATTGCCACAATGTATGCGGCAATTCGCATATTCACTTTGTATTGTTTCGAAGTGGCATAAACATTGTCAAAAGCGGCACTTAGTATTCGCTCACTTCGTCTATTTATACGATCTAAATCCCATTTGTAACCAATTCTATTTTGTACCCACTCAAAATAAGAAACGGTTACACCACCTGCATTAGCCAATATATCAGGTACTACCATGATGCCTTTGTCGTTTATTATATCATCAGCACTGGCTGAGGTAGGCCCGTTGGCGCCTTCTACAATAAGGCGAGCTTGAATAGTATGCGCATTGTCATCTGTAATAACATCTTCCTTTGCAGCGGGTACAAGTACATCAACTTTCAGGGCTAATAACTCTTCATTTGTTATTTTTTCGGCACCATCATAGCCTTCTAAATGGCCATTATGGGCATCACGATAGGCTAAAGCTTCAGCAATTGCAATGCCTTTTTCATTAAAATAAGCCCCAGAAATATCAGAAACGCCTTTAATAGTAACCCCTCTTTCTTGTAGTAATATTGCTGCAAATGACCCCACATTTCCAAAGCCTTGAATGGCTGCCGAGGCTGTATTTGGGTTTATTTTTAGTTTTTCCATACCTGCCAAGGCGGTTGACATTACCCCACGACCAGTGGCTTCTGTACGACCTAATGAGCCTCCTAATACCAAGGGCTTACCTGTAACTACTGCATTGACTGTCATGCCTTTAGCCTTAGAATATTCATCCATTAGCCAAGCCATTTCACGCTGGCCCGTACCCATATCAGGTGCCGGAATATCACGATCAGGGCCAAAAACATCTAACATCGAAACTGTGTAGGCACGCATCAATCGCTCAATTTCACCAGACGACATTTCACGTGGATTGCAACAAATACCCCCTTTTGCCCCTCCGTATGGAATATCTACAACGGCACATTTCCAGGTCATCCAAGCAGCCAAGGCACGCACTTCGTCAATATGCACGCCTGGGTCGAGTCGGATGCCCCCTTTTGAAGGCCCCAAAATATTGGAATGAATTACTCTGTGCCCTTCAAACACTTTTATACGACCATCGTCCATGGTAATGGGCAGGCCTACCGTTACTTGGCGAGCAGGTACTTTCAAAATATAGTACATTTCTTCTGATATGCCCAGTAATTCTACTGCCTTGTCAAAGCGTTGCATCATGGATTCAAGCGGATTTTCTTTATCAGAAATTGGAGCGGGCTCTATATAACTTCCCATAGTTTTTTTTGTATTATTTGTTGATAGATTTAATTTTTGTGCAAATAAACTATATTATTAACGAAAATACAAAGTATTGATTATCAAGTATTTTTAATGAAAAATTAGAAAAAAAGCGGGATTGATTGGGGAATTGCCAATATTAAGAATAAAGATTTGGACTTTTTGAATATTGCCAAATTATCTATTTAAAAATGGGGGAAAAGAGAAATAAAAAAAAGGGAGAATTTTTGAAAATAAAAAAGACTATTTAAGGATAATACTTATTTCGCTGTACCAAAACCCATTAATATTTTTGGATTTTCAAATTCAAAATGGTTTAAAAATATTTGGGTTGTTTTAGATATGCCCTCTTTCGAGTTATATTTTATTTCATATTTGGTCAAAAAACCTTTGCCATCAAGCCCACTTTTTGAAAGAAAATTAGGCCCTTTCTCTTTAAAAATGTATTTTACATGTTGGCCCATTTCATCCCGAAGTAAATCAAAATAGGTTTGTTCATTTTCAATAGCCCCGTTGGATCCTGTACCCACTTTTACTGGGTTTTTTGGTGAAAAGCCATAGGATTTATCCGTTGAAATTTCTACTAATTTTATGATAGAAAAAACCTTAGTACGCTCATTTTCTGGTGTTTCGCAGAAGTCAACTTTCGGGTAAGCAGTCGCCAAACTCAATCCTTTAGCTTTTTTAAATTCGGCACAAGCATCATTAAATTTTCCCAAATATTCAAAAAGTAGACCCTTGTTCATAAAGGCATCGGCATAATTGGGGTCAAGCATTATGGCCTTGTCCAAATCAATTAATGCTAGGTCATATTTCGCTAATTTTTTACGAATAATTGCCCTATGAAGGTAACCCTTTTTGGCATCGGGCTTAGCAGCAATGGCTTTATCAATATCCAATATGGCGGCATCAAAGTTTTTGAGCATAGATTTGGCCACTGCCCGATTAAAAAGGGCTGGATAATCTTTTGGGCTTTGCTTTATAACCTCATCTAAAAGTTTTATACCTGTCTCATAATCATTGGATTGCAGCTTTTTTATGGCGGCTAAAAAGGTGGGGTTTTGTGACTGAGAGTTCCCTAAAAAGGAAATAAAAAGCAGCAATATTATACCTAATTTCTTCAAATTAATATCAATTTTTGGTTTTCAAAACGTTAGCTTAATCCTTTTTAGTATTAATTTTAGTTAATGCCTATTTACCAAATGAATCCTTCAAACTAATTGTTCGATTAAAAACCAGTTTTTCAGTAGTTGAATCGATATCCAAACAATAATAGCCTTTTCGCATAAATTGGTAGTTCGTTCCCAAACTAGCGTTTTTTAAACTTGGCTCAACAATTACATTTGTATCGATTTCTAAAGATTTAGGGTTGATTGTTTTTAAAAAATCGCCTTCGTAAAAGCCTGGATCTTCAACCGAAAAAAGTCGGTCATAATTTCGCACTTCCACATTGATACCGTGCTTAGCAGAAACCCAATGTATAATACCTTTAACCTTAATACCGGTAGTATCAGATCCCGATTTTGTGTCTATATTATATGTACAAAAAATTGTTATTACGTTTCCTTTTTCGTCTTTTTCAAATGAATCACAGGTAATGATATAAGCTCCCTTTAGCCGTACCGATTGGCCAGGCGCTAAGCGATGGTAACCTTTTATTGGCTCCACCATAAAGTCATCGGACTCCACCCATAGAGTATTTGAAAAAGGCACCTCACGTTTGCCCATTTCCTCAGATTGGCTATTTTCAATTAACAATATTTCCTCTTTATTTTCATCATAATTGGTGATTACCAATTTCACTGGCTCTAATACTGCCATTACTCGCAATGCCTTGGTATTCAGGTCTTCACGAACACAAAATTCAAGCAAACTTTGATCGATTAAGTTTTCTCTTTTTGCTATGCCTATTTTTTCGCAAAAATTTCGAATACTTTCTGCCGTATATCCACGGCGGCGCATCCCTGAGATAGTGGGCATACGGGGGTCGTCCCAGCCTGAAACTTTATTTTCGTTTACCAATTGCAAAAGTTTGCGCTTACTCATTATTGAATAAGACATATTTAAGCGAGCAAACTCATATTGTTTGGAAGGGAAAATACCCAATTTTTCGATATACCAATTGTACAATTCCCGGTGACTGTCAAACTCCAAAGTACAAATGGAATGTGTAATACCCTCAATGGAATCGGACTGCCCATGGGCAAAATCGTACATTGGGTAAATACACCATTTGTCGCCTGTACGGTGGTGATGTGCATGTTTTATACGGTACATAAGTGGGTCACGCATATGCATATTAGTGTGGCCCATGTCTATTCTGGCACGAAGGGTTTTGGCTCCATCAACAAATTCACCCGCTTTCATTCTTTCGAACAAATCCAAATTTTCAGCAATTGATCGGTTTCTAAATTTACTATCCGAACCTGGCTGAGTGGTCGTGCCCTTTTGTTGGGCCATTTCTTCAGCAGTGGAATCATCCACATAAGCTAATCCCTTTTTGATAAGGTCAATTGCAAAATCATAAAGTTGATCAAAATAATCGGAAGCATATAGTTCGCTAACCCACTGAAAACCAAGCCATTTTACGTCCTCTTTGATGGATTCTACATATTCTGTATCTTCTGTAACGGGATTGGTGTCATCAAAGCGAAGGTTGGTGCCTCCCCCAAAACTTTCACCCAAACCGAAGTTCAAACATATCGATTTGGCATGACCTATATGCAAATAACCATTAGGCTCTGGTGGAAATCGAGTCAATAAACGACCTCCATTTTTGCCTTCAGATAAGTCGTTTGCTACTATTTCCTCGATAAAATTTAAACTTTTTTCTATTTCTTCCGACATATCCCTTTGTGTAATTTTTCAATATTTACAACGCTAATTTACTCAAAATCGGTCAAAAAAAGGTTCAATTTGCTTAGAAAGCCTTAAATTTGAATAAAAAAAGTCTATTTTGAAAATTTCAATTATAACCGTTTGTTTCAATAGTAAAGACTTTCTTCGCCAAACGCTAGAGACTGTGGCTTCACAAAACTACTCAAATATTGAGCATGTGGTAGTTGATGGAGGCTCAAAAGATGGCACAGTGGCGATATTGGAAGAATACAAAAACAAAATTGTATATATTTCAGAACCTGATAAAGGTATTTATGATGCCATGAATAAAGGCATAAAGTTGGCCTCTGGCGATGCTATTGGTACCTTAGGGGCAGGTGATTTTTACCCTAATAATCAGATAATCAGTAAAGTAGCTTTGGCGTTTGAAAAACACAAAACTGATGCAATTTATGGCGATAAACAATATGTTCATCCTAAAAATATTGAGAAAGTAGTGCGCTATTGGAGCCCTGGTGAATATAAAATAGATAACTGGCTGGAGGGCTGGATGCCCCCACACCAATCATTTTATTTGCGGAAAATTGCTTTCGAAAAATATGGTTTGTATATGGTAGAGTTTCGGTCGGCAGGGGATTATGAGCTGATGCTCAGAATGTTATATAAACATAAACTCACAGCTAAATATATTCCCGAGCTATTGGTAACTATGCTCACAGGCGGCACCAGCACTGCCTCTTTTTCCAATAGAATTAAGGCCAATTTGGAAGATAGAAAAGCTTGGAAAGTTAATAATTTGGAGCCAAAATGGTATACTTTGTATAGGAAGCCGTTGGCGAAGTTGAAGCAGTTTTTAAAAAAATAAATAAATTTATATGCGCATAGTTCTACTCACACAAGACGACCCTTTTTACCTTGCCAAAAACATTGATTATTTGGCGAAAAACTTGCCAATACACTCTCAAATAGTGGGCACGGTGGTGTTTGATGTGTCGCCATTTGGCAAAAGAGAAAGTTTTTTGGATAAAATGAAAAAGACATATTCCATTTTTGGACTAAGGTTTTTTATTAATTATGGCTTCAAATTTATTGCTTCAAAACTAGATCCAAATACTAAGGTAAAAAACATTTTAGCCAAACATAATATTCCTTTGATAGAACTGGAAGGTAATATTAATAAAGAAGAAAATAGGAATAAAATCAATGAATATACCCCTGATTTGTTAATCTCAATAGCTGGTAATCAGATATTTAAGCTGCCATTGATTAATTTGGCACCAAAAGGTTGCCTCAACTTACATACTGCTCTTTTACCGAAATACAGAGGATTAATGCCAAGCTTTTGGGTGTTGAAAAACAATGAAAAGGAAACAGGTGTCTCCGTATTTTTTGTGGATGAGGGTATTGATTCAGGTCCAATATTGGTGCAAAAACGAGTAGAAATTGGCAACAGAAGTCAGGCCGAATTGATTGATTTTACCAAAAAATTGGGTATGGATGCCATTTTGGAAGCCATTGAAAAAATACAAGTTGGTGGTTATGAGTTAATTCCAAATCCAGAAGCTGAAATGACCTATTTCCCGTTTCCTACTCGAGCCGATGTTAAGGAATTTTTGAAAATTGGAAAAATATTTTAATATTTACAATACTTATATTCCCCCATCGGGGGTAATGGGGCTATGAAAATACTCACTTTCGATATTGAAGAATGGTTCCATATTTTGGACAACACCTCCACAAAAAAGGAGGTCGATTGGGTTAAATATGAAAGTCGGATTGATAGAAATATGGAGCGAATATTTACATTACTCGCTGAAAATCAACAGAAAGCTACTTTTTTTTGCCTCGGATGGGTGGCTCGAAAATACCCAGATATTATTAAGAAGATTGCAGCCCAAGGTTATGAAATTGCGACACATTCCGATTTGCATCAACTTGCCTATGAGCAAGATTATAATGCTTTTAAGGCTGATTTATTAACCAGCATGAAAGCTTTGGAAGATGTTACTGGCAAAAAAGTGAGAGCTTATCGGGCACCTGGTTTTTCTATCAAACAAGAAAACAAATGGGTTTTTGAAACTTTGATTGAATGTGGCATTGAAATTGACTGCTCCGTTTTCCCAGCAAAAAGAGCCCATGGCGGTTTTGAAGAATTTGGCCATGCCGAACCTTGTTGGATTGAAACTAATGGGTTAAAAATAAAGGAATTTCCGATCAATTTATATACTGGTTTAGGTGTTCCTACTATTTTTTCGGGCGGTGGCTATTTTAGACTTTTGCCTTATTTTGCCCTAAATAATCTCACTAAAAATGCCAATTATATGATGACTTACTTTCACCCTCGTGACTTTGATGCTGGCCAACCAATGATTGAGGAATTAAGTTTTTTAAGGCGATTTAAATCATATTATGGCCTAAAACTAAGCCTGCCAAAATTGGAGCGTCTGATTCAAAATCATGAGTTTGTTGACCTACAAACTGCTGATAATCAAGTAGATTGGGAGAAAGCGAAAGTAGTTTCAATTTGATTATAAAACCCTTTGTAATTAGGAAATATCCTCATTTTTGTTTATTTTTGATGAATAAATTTTAGAAAAATGAAGCGCCCAAATATTATTAATACTCAACTTTTATGGGAATACGATTTGGATACTTTCAATTATGAAAAATCGTATAAAATAGTGATTGAAAGGGTGCTAGAAAGGGGGACTTTGGATGAATGGAGAGAAATGGTTAAAATTTATTCAACGGATCAAATATTAGAAACTATTAATTGGAGTGCACAATTGGAAGAAAAAGATAAAGAATTTTCACGCTTTTTTTTAAATTCTGAATTTCTAAATGTTGCATAAAAACCCTAAAATTATTGCTCCAAAAACATTTGAATTGATTCAAAAATTACAAGAAATTGGGTATTTCAATGATTTCAATTTAGTAGGTGGCACCTCATTAGCTTTGCAAATTGGTCATAGAAACTCAATTGATATTGATCTTTTTACACAGAATGATTTTGAGGCAGAAGAAATTAAAGAAACTCTGGATAGAAGTTTTGATTTTAGTGCAACTTTACTGAAAAAAAACACTGTATTAGCAACAATAAACAACATCAAAACCGATTTTATAAAACATAATTACCCCCTTCTTAGGCCACCAATTATTGAAGAAGGAATTCGTTTTTTAGGGAAAGAAGATATTGCGGCGATGAAATTTCATGCTATAATTCAAAGTGGCAAAAGACTCAAGGATTTTATTGATGTCTATTTTCTTTTAAACTATTTTTCATTGAATCAGATGCTCGATTTTTTTATTCAAAAATACAATTATATTAACCCTATGATTGCTTTAAAAGCAATTAATTTTTTAGGTGAAATTGATGAAAATATTGATCCTCCAAAAATGTTAAACCCGTTGAAAATCAAGCAAATATCCCAAAGAATTCAAGAAGCAACTCAATTTCCAAATAAAATATTTTAATAGGCTATTAAAAAAATCGGCCCCGCAATAAAAACGAGACCGACCATTCCAATAACTAATTAACCAATATTTAACTCCAGCTCCTATCCCAAGTATCTATTTTGTCCCATTCGGTTGTTGGCGCAAAGTATAGTTCACCAGATTTTAGATGTGCTTTTACAACTGCCTCGTTCAAATTCACCCCTAGGCCTGGCGTATTTGGTACCTTTGCAAAACCATCTTTTACTATTGGTTTTTCAATGCCTGTTACCAAATCTTCCCACCAAGGCACGTCGAGAGAGTGGTGCTCCAAAGCAACAAAGTTTTCAGTAGCTGCAGCACAATGTACATTGGCCATAAATGAAATTGGTGAACCCGCAAAGTGCATGGCCATCGGTACGCCTCTTTCCTCGGCATAATCACCTATCTTTTTGGTTTCCAACAAACCTCCAGAGCTAGCCAAATCTGGCTGAATCATATCCACGGCTCGGGCATCAATTAGCTTAATAAAATCCTCCTTCAAGTAAATATCTTCGCCCGTAAGTGTCGGAGTATCTATGGCATCCGAAATCATTTTCCATTTTTCAGTATAAAACCAAGGCACCATATCTTCCAGCCAAGCCATTGTATATTTATCAACTGCTTTGCCTAATTTAATGGCTGTACTGGCATCAAAATGCCCAAAATGATCGGCAGCCAGTGGTATTTCCATACCAACAGCTTTACGAACTTCGGCAACATAATTCGCCATTGCTTCAATACCTTTATCGGTTACTTGAACACTTGTAAATGGGTGTTTTGTTAGCGCATAAGATCTAGCATTACCTTTTGTCGTTGGTGGATTTCCCCATTGCTTTTTAATATCCCAATTTTTACCTCCAACCACAGCCCCAGGAATATCTGCAACTAAACCAACTCCAAAATCCATTTTCAAAAATGTAAGGCCTGTGTCCATCCTTTCTTTCATTTTTTTACCAAATTCAACGGGATCTTGAACCGTTGGCGTATCACCATAGAGTCGAATGTAATCTCGGTATTTGCCCCCCAACATCATATGGCAAGGTACGCCGTACGCTTTGCCTGCAATATCCCAAAGCGCCATTTCAACACCGCAAACACCACCAGCAGCTCGTGCATGGCCGCCAAATTGTTTGATATCTTTAAACAGCATTTCTACTGAACATGGGTTTTTCCCCAATAAACGGCTTTTCAAAAACAATCCATATTTTGCTGAAGCGCCATCTCTGATTTCGCCATAACCAGAAATACCTTGGTTGGTATCGATACGAATGATGGGGCAAATCATAGGTGCATCCGCAACAACAGCAATGCGCAAATCAGTAATTCTCAAGTCGCTAGGAGCAGAAGACCGCTTTACTTTTTGGGTTAAAAAATCAATCTCTTTTTCAGTTTGATTGGCATGGCCATTGAACATCATTCCTAGTGAAAGCCCTCCCAAAGCCGACTTTCGTAGAAAATCACGACGACCATCATTAGAATTTTCAACTATGTTTTTTTGTCCAATTGCCTGATCTTCAACCAGTTTAGGACCTTGAGGAATCTCCCCATTAAATTTGAACCTGTCTAATATTTTTTTCATAAGATTTTTTATTAAGGCCCACAAGTTTCCCCAAGGGCTATTTAGAAGTTTAAACCCTTTTTAGGGCTTGTTTTTTACTTATTTTTAATTTATGTTTTTTAATTTTATTTCTAACAATTTATCGATTTTCAATATAAATGAGCCAACATTTTTCGCAACTCTGAAAGTAATTTCCAATAAACTAATTAACCAATAACCAAACCAAGCTACCAATTCCTATCTTTCATCAAAGCGTCAAATTCAGCAGCAGAAACTTGTAATTTCCCTGGGGTAGTTTTTACCCAATTTAGGAAATCCGCTTTAATTTTATCGTTCCATTTCATATCGATTTCACCGGGAGTATAAGTCCCCGATTTAAGACGTGCGTGGCCAAATTCATCCTTTAAACCCACAAATTCAGAATTTTCAATACATTCCTTTGCCAAATGAGCTGGAATAAATACTACCCCTTCTTTTTTACCCAAAACCAAATCACCCGGCATTACAGTTACACGGCCGATTCGTATGGGGCAATTAATGCAAGTAAGCATTACATCTTTGATATAAGAAGGGTCAAAACCACGCACAAAACCCACAAAACCATCAATAGCCTCAAGGCCTTCCAAGTCACGAATACTTCCATCAAAAACAACCCCAGTTTTTGATTTGGCATAGATTGAGTTTCCCAAATTATCGCCTATCAAGGTACCGTCAATAATTTTTCCAAAGCCATCCGCCACATAAACATCCCCTGTTTTGAGCATATCAATTGGCCAAGAGTTAGGAGAGCCAGAACGGACTTCAGCTTTACCTTTTTCCTTAATCCTCAAATCAATATCTGGTCGGCTTGGCATATATTGAGCAGTTAATACCCTGCCTGCCAATGCTTTAGAGGGATTAATGATTTGCCAGCCTCCCTCAAATTGATTATTGTAGCCTTTGTTACGCATGAAGCCCCAGGCCTCCTCCAATGAAATTTTAGCTAACCTTTTTACCAAATCGTCTGAGACCCGTGGGCGCCCATTAGCATCTCTTTCGCCTGTCCATTCTGTTGAAAAGGTTTTTATTTGGTCTGCTGTCCATTGAATATTTTGGGCATTTAATTTGAAATAGCTGCCTAAAAATAGTAAAACATAGAAAGAAATATTTTTCATAATTAATTGATATTTAGTTTTTTACAACTGATATAATAACCTTAAGTGAATATTTAAATAAATGAATAAAATTTTTTAATTATCGGTTAGCTTGTATTATATTTTGGGACCGAATCGCAATGATTTAATTTTGATGAAAAGTATCTGAAATAAAACCCAATACAGTTGGAAGAGCCGTACGCCAATATTTCCAAGTATGGCCGCCGTCTCTAATTCGAAACTCGTGCGGTATTTCCTTTTTACGCATAGCAATATGCATCAATGAATTCATTTCGAATAAAAAGTCGTCATCGCCACAATCGATATACCATTTTACAGCTTTTTTATCGGCATCTGGCATATTGTTTACCAAAACTAGTGCATTCTGTGTTTCATACAACTTCTTGATTTCGGCTTCCGTTGCATCTGGGATTGTTCTTTTTAATCGAGTTTCAGCATCTTTCATGTCAACGGGGCCAACTGAGGCACTTAATGGACAGGCCGATGAAAACAATTCCGGGTGATGCAAGGCGTACATAAAAGTGCCACCACCTCCCATTGATAGGCCTGCAACGGCACGGAAACGTTTCTCTGCTTTTATTCGATAAGTTTTCTCTATAAAAGGCATAAATTCTTTGAAAAAGAAGTCTTCATAATTCCAATTTCCTCTTACACTATTGAAATAGCCACGAGTGCCCGTATTGGCATCTGGCATTACAATAATCATATCGGTGGCCAAACCCTCTGCAACTGTTTTGTCTGTAATATGCTGTACCTCACCAAATTGCACCCAACCAGTTTGGTCGTCACCACCGCCATGTAATAGGTATAAAACCGGGTAAGAGCGCTGTGAATTCTCATAATTGGGAGGTAAATAAATTGCGTACTTCCTGTCGCCATTTAGTATTTTGCTTGGCAACGAAAGATTTTCATATACTTTTGATAACTGGGAAAAGCATTGAATTTGAATAAAAAAAAGCAGAATAAAGGCTTGTGAAGATTTTATCGCAAAAGAAAGGATATTCATATTATTTTGATTTAGAATTTATTAGTTCAAATATAATTAAAAAATCAAATAATAAGTAACAGGGTTACAGGGTGGTCAAACCAATTTTTGTAATGCCAACATTTCGTCACGTAGTCGGGCCGCATCCATAAAGTTGAGTTCCTTGGCAGCTTTTTCCATCTCTTTTTGTACTTTAGTAATTTGCTTCTGTATTTGATCCTTACTCATCATCTTCATAATTGGATCTGCAGCCAAATTAAGCTCTTCTGGCTCCACATAGTAGTTTTTCTTTGCGTGCTTGCCCAGCATATCAGCTACTGAAGTTTGTTCTAATATGGCTTCTCTACTCTTTAGAATTGTTTTTGGTACTATTCCATTGGCAGCATTGTATTCTATTTGTTTGGCCCTTCTTCGATTTGTTTCATCAATTGCAGTACGCATCGATTCGGTAATTTTATCAGCATACATGAGCACTTTGCCGTTTTCATTTCGAGCCGCACGGCCAATTGTTTGTATCATTGATCGTTTGTCACGAAGGAATCCCTCCTTATCGGCATCCATAATGGCTACTAATGAAACTTCAGGTAAGTCTAGGCCTTCTCTTAATAAATTTACCCCAACCAAAACATCAAAAAGTCCAAGCCGCAATTCTCTTAATATTTCAACACGTTCTAATGACTTTATTTCAGAGTGAATATAGCGAGCTCTTATACCTACTCTTTCTAAATATTTGCTCATTTCTTCCGCCATCCTTTTTGTAATAGTGGTAATTAAAACACGCTCATTTTTTTTGACCCGGCCATTTATTTCGTCTAAAAGATCATCAATTTGGTTCAAACTTGGCCTTACGTCTATCACAGGGTCAAGTAAACCTGTAGGTCTTATTATTTGTTCGACCACAACACCTTCTGATTTTCGAAGTTCATATTCTGATGGTGTCGCAGAAACATAAATGGTTTGTTGGGCCAAATCTTCAAATTCCTGAAAGGTTAAAGGCCTGTTATCCAAGGCACTAGGTAAGCGAAATCCATAGTCGACCAATGCCTCCTTGCGTGAGCGATCGCCCCCCCACATGGCACGCACCTGTGGAAGCGTTACGTGACTTTCATCAACTATTAAAAGAAAATCTTCGGGGAAAAAGTCAATTAAACAGAAAGGTCGTTGACCCGGTTGGCGACGGTCGAAATACCGAGAATAGTTTTCAATACCTGAACAATAACCGATTTCACGCATCATTTCCATGTCAAATTCGGTGCGTTGTTTTATTCGGTCAGCCTCCAAAAGACGTAGGTCTTTTTCAAAATATTTAATTTGGCCAACCAAGTCATCCTGAATACTTGAAATTGCGCCCATTAATACATCACGACCAGTTACGAATAAATTTGCTGGAAAAATAGCGACAATTTTCTCATCAGCAATTCGCTTTCCTGAGTCGGGGTCAATACGATGGATGGCCTCAACTTCATCTCCAAAAAAGATAAATCGGTAACCAAAATCAGCATATGGCAGATAAATATCAACTGTGTCGCCCTTAACTCTGAAAGTACCACGCTTAAAATCTGCCTCCGTGCGAGCATACAATATTTCCACTAAACGATACAAAAATTGGTTACGAGAAACCACATCACCAATCGCCACATTCATGATTCCCTTTCGAAACTCATCTGGATTTCCCATACCATATATACAGGATACAGAGGCGATTACGATAATATCTCGCCTTCCGCTCATTAGGGAAGAGGTAGTGGCTAAGCGTAATTTTTCTATTTCTGCATTGATGGAAAGGTCTTTTTCTATATAAGTATTTGTGGAAGCAATAAAAGCCTCCGGCTGGTAATAATCGTAATAAGAAATAAAATATTCAACAGCGTTTTCTGGGAAAAAGGTTTTGAATTCGCCATAAAGTTGAGCAGCCAAAGTTTTATTGTGACTTAAAACCAAAGTGGGTTTATTGGTTTGTGCGATTATATTGGCAACAGTAAAAGTCTTACCAGACCCAGTTACGCCTAATAAAGTTTGTGATTGTTCTCCATTCTCCACACCTTCAACCAACTTTTTTATAGCTTGTGGCTGGTCACCTGCCGGTATGTATTCTGAAGTGAGCTTGAAATCCATTTGATATTTTATCACTAAAAAACTCCATCTGAAAATTGAAAGAATTTTCAGATGGAAAAACGTAAAATTAAAAATTTTGAAAGCTAAATCCTAGAATTGCAAATTAATAGTTAGATTTTGGTTAATTTTAAAAATAGGTTTTAAGGATTTAGAGTGAAAGTGCAAAAATATACTTTACCCTCAAATTTAACAAGATGCTTCTTGCTTCAGCAAGACATTCCCCCAGGTGAAGTGTTCCCCTGAGGAATGAAAGTTCTTGTTATTTTTAAGAAAGTATTTTAACTTTAAATCCTATAAAGTCTAAAGATATAAATTGAGAAAAACTGAGAAATTTATTATAATCAAACAATAATCATGAAAAAAACTACCCTTTTCCTACTCCTATCCATTTCAGTTTTTTCAGTTTCCGCCCAAATAAAAGTATTAGTTGGAGGCACTATGATTGACGGTTTTGGCGGTGCTCCTATTCAAAATAGTGTAATAATTATTGAGAAAGATAAGATTATAGCCGTTGGAAATCAAGGCAATACACCTATTCCAAAGGGTGCCGAAGTTATTTCCACTGAGGGAATGTCAGTTATGCCTGGCCTTTGGGATATGCATGTGCACTTAATGATAAATGGCCACAGCGATTATACTCATTGGGATGCAACTTATATAAAAGAGTTTGAGTCTATTATAATGCCTTCATCGGCACATCAATTGCTAATGGCAGGAGTTACAAGTGCCCGTGATTTGGGTGCACCATTAGAGGCGAGCATTAATGTACGTGATAAAATAAATAAAGGCCTAATTCCTGGGCCAACCATGTATATGTCGGGGCCCTTTTTACAACATAAACCTTACCCGGGCACAGAGGAATTTCGTTGGGGAATAAATGGAGTTGCGGATGCCATTGCTAAAGTTGATAAATTGGCAAAAGCTGGAGTAGATTGTATCAAGTTAATTGACCATGATGAAATGGCTTTTGAAGAAGTACAAGCCATTGTAGATCAGGCACATAAATATAAATTAAAAGTTGTGGGCCATAGCCATCGGCCCGATGAAATAAGGGTTGGTCTTAAAGCAGGAGTTGATAATTTTGAGCATACTGGCCTCAGTTCTGCACCCGAATACCCTGCCGACATAATAGACATGATTAAAGAAAGAACAGCCAAAATGAACCTTGGCCCTTTGTTCTGGACACCAACAGTTGAGGGTTTATACAATTATGAATATGTAAGGGATAATCCTGAAAAACTTGATAATGATTGTTGGCATTTGGGTTTGCCCAAAAGAATAATTGACGACATTAAAAGTTCTTTAAAAAAGCCGGGCGAAATGTCCTACTTCCAATTGACTCCAATTAGAAAACCTACGCTTGAAAAAAAAGTAAATCAGTTAAAAGCAGCAGGTGCGGTGCTATTAGTTGGAACCGATAGTGGTATTCCCATGAAATTTCATTGCCAGTCGACTTGGAACGAACTTGATGTTTGGGTGAACGAATTTGGATTTGATCCCATGTATACCATAAAAGCAGCTACTTATTGGCCAGCCAAAATGATGGGAGTTGAGGAAAAGTATGGAACCATAAGCGAAGGTAAATTTGCAGATATAATTGCTGTAAAAGGCGATGTGCTTCGCCATATAGCACTTTTACAAAATGTGAATATGGTAATGAAGCATGGTAAAATTGTAAAGAGTAATTGAAAATTTTTTATCAAAAAGGATAACTAGCTAACCACGATAAGAATTAAAAGCAAATTGTGTAAATCAAATTTATTAAGAACTTAAAGCCCTTTTAACTTTTAAAAAAATGAAAATAAAATTATTAATCTGCCTAGTTTGCTTAAACCTAACTTCGGTTTTTGCACAACAAAACATGGATAACGCTGTGATAAGCACCATAAAAATAAAAGACAATATCCACATGTTGCAATGGGCGGGCGCTGGCAATATGATGCTACTTTCTGGAAAAGATGGGAATATATTAATTGACGATCAATTTGCTCCACTTTCGGAGAAAATCAATGCTGCCATTCAGGCCGTTAATACTGGTAATGTGAAGTTCTTATTCAATACGCATTACCATGGTGACCATGCAGGTGGTAACACTAACTTTGCGAAAATGGGAGCGACTATATTCGCCCATGACAACGTTAGATCAAGATTAATGGCCGATTCAACAAAGCTGAAATATTCAAAATTGTCAAAACCTGAGCCGATGGAAGCTTGGCCTGTTATTACCTATGCTGAAGGTATGAATATATATTTGAATAATGAAGCCATTGTAATATTTCATGTCGACAACGCTCATACCGATGGCGATGCCCTATTTTATCTCCCGAAAAGTAATCTAATTCATACTGGCGACTGCTTTATGAAAGGCCGATTTCCGTTTATCGACCGTAGTTCAGGAGGCTCCGTAGATGGCTGGATAAAGGCTGTTGCTCAGGTTCTTACATTAATAGACAACGAAACAATCATTATTCCTGGCCATGGCGATTTGGCTAATAAAAATGATTATCGAGAGGTACATAATGCTGTGATGATAGTCAGGGATGGGGTAAAAAAGGCATTAAAAGAAAGACAAAATCTAAATCAAATATTAGCGTTGAATTTAGCAAAAGACTATGAGAAAACCTTAGGAAGTGGCTTCATTAAAGGCGATGCTTTGATAAAAACGATGTTTGAGGAATTTAAATAAATTAAAAAAACCAATGCCTAAAAGTAGAATTAAGACTTTTTGGCATTGGTTATTGTTCCTGATATTATATTCGTACCGTCAAGTAGGCAAAAAATTTTTCCTTGAATTTACAAATGCCAGCCCTCTCTGTATTCCCTTTTTACAAATTGGTTGGCGGCTTCAAAATTAGTTATTCGCATACTTTCGCCATCCCAAAGGAGCTTTTTACGGCCCGGATAAGTAGTTTTATTCCCTTCGCCTTCCCGCATCATATAAGACCTAATCGCCAAATTTCCCATTAAAACAGTTTCTGTAAATGGTCCAGCATAATCAAAGCCTGAACTCAATATAGCGTTGTCATAACCTGCTTTTATAGCGTTGACCCATTGGGTTTGGTGACCGCCGGCGTTGCCTTCAACTCTTGCAATTTTAGCTGTAGGAAGCTCACTTTCAGGCACTTGCTTTCCTTTTTTAAATACTTTTGGTAGCATTCCATAAGTACCACAAATCATTATACCTTTAGTACCAATCATAATTACACCGTTGGTACCATCAGCATCGCCCATTATTTCATTGGCGTTTATTCCATCAGGATGGGGCGGCCGCAGGCCGCCATCATACCAAGTAAGCTTTACTGCCGACTTGTTTTTGGGCGAGGCACCAAACTTTAAGTTCACAATCGATGAGGGTGGGCAACCCTCAGGAATATACTCGGCATTCCACTCCTTCAAAAATACAGATCCAACGCTACATTCAACTTCTGTTGGTTTTCCAAGCCCTAACACTCTAATGGGTGGGTCAAGTAAGTGACAACCCATATCGCCCAAAGCACCAGTTCCAAATGCCCACCAACCTCTCCATTTGAAGGGATGATAGTTTGGATTATAGTCCATTTTAGCTGCAGGCCCTAACCACAAATCCCAATTTAAGTTGGCAGGAGTATCATGCTTTCCACCTGGAACTGGAATGCCTTGAGGCCATACCGGTCGATTAGTCCAGACATGTACTTCATTTACTTTCCCAATTACTCCAGCGTTGTACCAATCTTGCATTTTACGGACACCATCACCAGAAGCACCTTGGTTACCCATTTGAGACACTATTTTTTTATCTTTTGCAGTTTGCGAAAGTAACCTTGCTTCAAAAATATTATGAGTGAGAGGCTTTTGCACATAAACGTGCTTGCCAAGGCTCATGGCCGCCATTGCAATTGTTGCATGAGTATGATCAGGAGTTGATATTGTTACAGCATCGATTCCTTTTTCTTTCTCAAGAAGCTCCCTAAAATCGGCATAACGCTTTGCATCAGGCCATTTTTTTACTGCATTATTTGCACTATTAAAATCTACATCACATAGTGCTACAATATTTTCAGCGCCATTATTCCAGCTACTAGTGAGGTCGCTCCAACCTTTTCCTCCACAGCCTATTCCGGCAATATTTACTTTATCTGACGGGGCAATAAATCCCTTGCCACCAAGAACATGACGTGGCACTATATAAAAACTTCCAGTTGCTAAGCCTAGGGTTTTTAAAAAATTTCTTCTTGAGTTTTCTTTATTATTTACCATAAAAAATGTGTTAAAAGCTGAACTGTAAATGCAGCTAAAAAAAATATTTTTATTACCCTATTTTATAAGTCAACCTTTAATTTAAATAAATATTCTTACCTCTTTACCCAATTCATTTTGGTATTCTTTATGAATTTGAGATATAGTTTTTAATCCTTCATCACCAACTGCCAATATACAAACAGTCCCGCCTGAACCTCCACCTGTTATTTTCGCACCATAAACACCATTCCCATTTTGGGCTTTTACCATTTCGACCAATCTATCTGTGCCGCTACTTCCTAGCTGCACACTAGAATAACTTGCATGTGACTCATACATTATTTCACCCATTTTTTGATATTCTACTATTTTGTTCTTTGAACTTTGCAAATTAAGCATCTGCTTTAAGAAATTATTAATTCTATCATTTTCCAAAATAGGGTGGCTAGTACAGGCTTTAATATTGTAAAATTTTTCTGGAATTATTGTGGTAATTGGGTCTATTGTTGACTCATATTTTCCAATAAACTCATATCCATAAATACCATTAGGCAATAAACTTTCAAATTTTTCTGCCCATTCTTTTCTTGAAATGTTAGACAAATAGCCGCTAAAAGGTAAATGGTTTTTTGAGCCAGACTTTCTAGCTTTAATAATTTCGTTGTTAGTCGCTCCCAAATAATTGGCAATAATAGAGTAGCCCATAAAGGCCGCTTTCCGCACATCTGAGTAAGAAGCGCCTCCAACATGATGCCTAGTCCCCGAGTCAATTCCAATAAAATAGAGTTCTGTGGGAATATTTATAGAGGGTAATATCTTATCAGGCTGGCAAATAATAGGTAAAAGTTCGTTGGGCTTACCGTATGCGCAAGAAATTTGATCCATAAGACCACAAGGAGCTCCCACTATTTTATTTTCGACTATTTGTGCCAAAATCGCTTTCTCTGTGCCTTCAAATTTTAAGTCATAGGCTTTTGAAAGTGCATTCATAGTGGCAATTTCAAGTGCTGCCGACGATGAAACCCCTTTTCCTTCGGGTATTTCTGACATCACTTCAAATTCTCCGCCTCCGACTTCAATTCCTTTTTCTTTTTGTAAAACCAATAAACAGCCAATTATATAGGCAGCCCATGACCCTGATTTTGATTGAGAAAAAACGGATTTTGCAAAGGCATAATCTATTTCATTTTTATTCAAAAGCTTTTGATATTCAACTATATAAACTCCTTCCTCTTCTTCTTTTGAATAGGTGCGAGCAATTACCAATCCATCAGTTCGTTTGCTAAAATTTACTTTAGTTTTTTCTTGTATTTGCTTTTGTAATACTAAAGACCCCGAATAATCAGAAATGCCGCCCATTACATCGAGCCGACCGAGTGAGCTGCCTTGGTAAGATAAGTTTTTCAATATTTGGGTTGAGATTATACTGGAAAAACCCTGAAAAAAAAGCCTCAAACACGTGTTTGAGGCCTTAACTTTTTAGTTTTTCTTATTTTTAATTCGTTTCTATTTGCTCACTATGACTATTATAAAATTTGAATTCAGTTACTCCAACTGATGAATCTTGTACAAGATTAACCCAAGTTTTATATTTTATAAACCACTTTAACCTTTTTGAAGGAAATCCTTTTGTAAAATAGGCATATATAAATGGATGTACAGTAAGTGATATACCTTTTTCGTTTTGCTTTCGTAATATGTAATCAATATCTGTCTCTATTTGGTCGGTTACAACAATACTTGCTGTAGTGGTTCCTGTTCCATTACAAGTTGGGCAAACTTCTTGAGTGATTATATTCATTTCAGGCCTAACTCGCTGACGAGTTATTTGCATTAGGCCAAATTTTGTAAGCGGCAAAATAGTAAATTTGGATCGATCCCCTTTCATTTCATCTCGCATGATATCTTGAATGGCTTTTTTATTTTCCATTTTTTTCATATCAATAAAGTCAATCACAATAATTCCGCCCATATCACGCATTCTCAATTGGCGTGCTATTTCCTTTGCCGCTTCAGTGTTTACAATTAGGGCTGTTGACTCTTGGTTCTCTTGATTTACGGATTTATTCCCACTATTAACATCTATAACATGCAGTGCCTCAGTGTGTTCTATTATTACATAGCCCCCGCCAGGCAAACTTACCGATTTGCCAAATACCGCTTTGAGTTGTTTTTCTATGCCATATTGCTCAAATATTTTAGACTTTCCAGTGTAAAACTTTACAATTTTTTCTTTTTCTGGGGCAATAATATGAATGTATGCCTTTGTTTCTTCGTATATTTCTTTGCTATCGATAACTATACTTTCGTAGTCGTCGTTTAGCATATCACGCACAATTGCCGAGGTACGGCTTAGTTCACCTATAATTTTTTCACGAGGTTTGGCTTCTTTTAAAAGCTGTATTCCTGCCTCCCATTTGGCAATCATTGAGTTCAAATCTCGTTCGAGGTCGTCAACAGGTTTACCTTCAGCAACGGTTCTAACAATAACTCCAAAATTGGCTGGTTTTATCGAGTGCATTAATTTTTGCAATCGATTTCTTTCAGATTTGTTGGTGATTTTTTTGGAAATATTTACGGCTTGGCCAAGGGGAACTAATACTAAAAAGCGCCCCGCAATTGAAATATCACATGAAAGTCTAGGACCTTTAGTAGAAATAGGTTCTTTAATAACTTGAACCAAAACTGGTTGATTACGGTCTAGTACTTCAGAAATTTTACCGAATTTATCGGTTTCTGTTTCGTAAACAAGGCCCTCAAGTTTTCCTGTATTATTGCGCTTGGCGATAGTGTCTTTAACCAAGCGCCCCATTGTTTTTATATTGGAGCCAAGGTCATGGTAATGTAGGAAGCCGTCTTTTTCGTGTCCGATATCAATAAAAGCGGCGTTCATGCCGGTGTTCAATTTTTTTACTGATCCTAAATATATATCGCCAACTGAAAAGTGTGGCTCGTTTGCCTCCAAATGATATTCAACCAGCCGTTTATCTTGCAAAAGGGCTATGCGATCGTCTTTCGGAGTAGAATTTATGATTAATTCATTACTCACGTTGAAGCTTGTATTTTAAAACTATGTCAATTATGGAATAAAAACGCTAAGCCATCCCTTTTATAGAGATAGCTTATGAAATTGATAATTTTATTGGGATTATTAACTAAAAACGAAGAAGTTTCTAATAATTAATTTGAAATAACTAGGTTATTAAACCCAAAAAAATTCGATTCAGAAAAAGATTCTATAGATCTATTTTTCCAATAGTAGTCAATTATAATATTTTCAGCTTATTAAAAAGCTGAAAATATCATTTTAAACACTATTTTTTCTTATGTCTATTTTTTCTTAGGCGTTTTTTTCTTTTGTGAGTAGCAATTTTATGTCGTTTTCTTTTTTTACCGCAAGGCAT